>JANNFV010000270.1:0-6475 GCA_031380285.1 Hyphomicrobiales bacterium
GTTGACGATGGCACCGACGGGGCTGATCACGTCATGGCAGACACGGCTGCACAGCAGTGCGGCCAGATCGAGAGATTCAAGCTGGATCATGGTCATGGTCGGACGGTCCTTGAGAGGAGAGAATCAGACTGCAGTGAAATCATACAACACAGTCGCCGAAAGGCTGCGCTGGCATTCCTTTCCGCGATACGCCAGTTTAGCCCAACATGGTTGCGCAAATCATAACGGATTCGCTCCGGAGGCTGGCTTGAACGCGACGCGGGTTGTCCCTTCGGCTGATGCCTCCGCAGACCAGCGGCAAGCTGTGCTCGATGTGCTGCTCGAAGCGGCAATCGCCGGTGCCCTCGCCATGCGCATGGCTGGCCAGGCGCTGCTGGAGGTCAAGAGCAACGGCACGCCCCAGGCTGCGGCTGATCTGGCGAGCGATGCCGCCATCGCCCAGGTGCTGGCCGCCCGCTTGCCTGATCTGCCCGTGATTTCCGAGGAAAGCCGCAGGAGCCTGCCGCAAGGCTTTGCCCGGCAGCCCTTCATTCTCGTCGATCCCATCGATGGCACGCGCGAATTCCTCGAAGGACATCCCGATCATGCGGTCTGCCTCGCACTGATCGAGAACCGCCATCCCGTCGCCGGGGTGATCCTGGCACCTCAACAGCGCAAGGCCTGGCTGGCGGGCAGCACGGCGCGGGAGTTCGCGCTGGATGCCGAACTGCGTCCCATGCCGGGTCCGGGTCGCCTGCTGCGCCTCACAAGCCAACACCTCGACCCCGAGACCATGGTCACCAGCCGTTCACGGCCCGATCCGTTGAGCAGGCGATTGTTCCCCGACCTCGCAGACAGCAACATCCACCGCGTCGGCGCCATCCTCAAGCTGGTCGCCATCGCACGCGGCGATGCCTGCGTCTTTCCGACAAGCAATCCTTCCTCGGAATGGGACATCGCGGCAGGGGAAGCGCTGGTTCTGGCTGCGGGCGGCACGATGCTGGGCCGCAATGGCAAGCGCCTGGTCTACGGACGCAGGCGGCGCGACTTCATCCATGAGCCTTATATTGCTGCCGCGAACCGGAAGATGGTCCGCAAGGCGCTGGCTCAGTGGCCGATCTGCTGACGCACGACTGAAGGCCAGTTCTCCCGGGCCTTCTGCCGGACCGCCTGGTCCTGGGCGAAGCGATCACGGTTCTCCCCGCTGCGAAACAGCACGAGCTGCCCGGCCGCAATGACAAAATGCGCAGGCTCGCCCTTGGCCAGGATGCCTTCGCCGACACTTGCCCCGTCATGACCGCCAAACAAGGGCACATAAGCGACCGGGTCCGCCGCGAAAGCCGCCATGTTGGCGGCGGAGCCGAAGAGCCATATCCGCCCGTCCAGCAGAAGCTGGTGCTCGACAAGGCCCAGGCGCGCCTTGTGGTCCACATGGTAGGCCACGGGATCATAGCCAAACAGGGCAAATCCTGTGCGCCCATCCGTCAGCACATGCTGCATCGGATCGGGATTGAACAGGTTCGCGGGAGACGCCTGGCTGGTGCCAGCGCCCACAAAGCCCGGCAACGCTGCCAACAGCAGGGCCGTGAGGACCGATCGGACAGGTGAGAAACGGCGCATTGTGGCCCCATTGATGCGACAGAACCGCAACCATGCCATGCAGGCGTCGCTTTCGCGTTGTGATCTTCGGTAAAAATTTAAGCTTTTCCGTCATGCTCCCGCCATCACGACTCTTGGCTGGGTGGCCCAGGTTCTGGCTCTGTCGCGCAAGGAGTATCACCATGCGGAAAATGCTTTCTCTCATCACCCTGGCAGCAGGCTTGCTGCTCAGCGCTGTTCCACCTGCCACGGCACAGCGCCAGCAGGCGCCCCGTGCGCCGGACAATTCCGGCACCTATTCCGGTTCGGAGCTGATGCAGAACGGCCATCGCTTCTTCGGCAGCCTGTCCCGCGGCTTCGCCTTGACGATCGAGGAAGCGACCCGGCGCTGGGGCGAACCCAACGGCTACATCCTCGGGCAGGAAGGCTCAGGCGCCTTCGTCGCGGGCCTGCGCTATGGCGAAGGGACGCTCTACACCCGCAATGCGGGCGAGCGGAAGGTGTTCTGGCAGGGCCCCTCTGTCGGCTTCGACTGGGGCGGCGATGGTGCCCGCACCATGATCCTCGTCTATAATCTGCCGAAGGTCAGCAGCATCTACCAGCGCTTCGGCGGCGTCGATGGCTCGGCCTATCTGATCGCAGGCTTCGGCATGACGGCCCTGACGGCGGGTGACGGCGTGACACTTGTCCCGATCCGCACCGGCATCGGCGCACGCCTCGGCGTCAATCTCGGCTACCTCAAGTTCACCGATCAGTCGACCTGGAACCCGTTCTGACCCGCATGAACCACACGCCCGGGCTGGCCTTGCCTGCCGCTTCGTGGCACAGACGACTGGGATGAATTGACGTGGTCTGCCGGTGATTGAACAAGGCCTCTATTTCGCGCTGGGTTTCCTGGTGGCGGCGCTTCTGGCGCTGGCCATTCTTCCGGCGTTCTGGCGTCGTGCCTATCGCCTGACGCGCCGCGAGATCGAGGCGACCCTGCCGTTGTCGCCCCGCGAAATCGCGGCGGAGCGTGATCAGCTCCGGGCGAAATTCGCGGTGGAACGCGTGCAGCTCGAACAGCGCGTCGAGGCGGCGAAAACCGATCTGCAACGCGGCCTCATGGTAACAGGCGGCAAGGCCACGGAAATTGCCGGTTTGCAGGATGAGTTGGCGGTCCGCCAGAAGGAACTGGCTGCCTTTGGCGTCAAGACAGCCGGGCTGGAGCTGACGCTGGAAGCGACGCGGGACAAGCTGGCGGAGCGCGAGACGCTGCTCGCCCGCACCCAGGCCGACAAGGCCATGCTGGAAACACAGTATCAGGCGCTGGACCAGACGCGCTCCGATATCCAGAACATGTCGGACGAGCGGCGCATCGAAATCGCGGCACATCGAACCAACCTCGAGGCGCAGAAGGCCTGATCGAGGAGCTTGACACGAGCCTCAAGACGACACGGGCCGAGTTGCGCACCCGGACGGAGGAGTTCCGGGCGCAGGAGCGGAGCCTGCGGGAGACCGAGAAGGATCGCGCCATCCTGGCCCGCAAGCTCGAATCCGCCGAGGAAATCGCCGAGAAGCGCGCCCAGATCATCCTGGAAAGGGACGCCAGCGTCGATGCCTTGCGCGAGAAGTCAGCCACGCTTGCCCGGGCAGGCAAGGACATGGACTCCACCCTCAAGGAGCAGGCCCGCAAGATCGGTACGGCAGAGAAGGTGCTGGAGGAGCGCGACCAGACCATCGCCCGGCTGCGCGAAGACAGCCGCCAGACAGCCTCCGACCTGTCACGCTCCATCGAGAAACTCAGGGGCGAGAAGCAGAAGTTGCAGGCGGATCTCACCGATGCCCGTGCCAAGGCCGCCCAGCTTCAGCGCGAATTGACGGCAATCCGCCGGGCACCCGCGCCGATGGCCACTGATCAACGGCCAAAAGCCACGGGGACAGCCGGTGCGAAGTGACGACATCCCAGGTTTCGCCATTTGCCGTTCATCCCTTGCGTGCCATAGCGAAACCACGGGCAGCGCCGGTTTCTCGTCAGCCATGACTTGAACCGGCAAGGCAAAACAGCATTTAGGGCTTGATCCGGATCCCTTCCGGTCGGCCGTCGGGAGTATAGTTTCATGATCAACATCGCGATCGTCGGCGGAGGTCCTGGCGGCCTGATGACGTCCTGGCATCTCAGCCAGAAGCTTCAGCACGAATCGAATGTCACGATCTTCGAGGCCTCCAACCGTCTCGGCGGCAAGATCGTCTCCCGCAAGTTCGACACGATGGACGCGGTGTATGAGGCCGGCGTGGCCGAAATCTACGGCTATTGGACGCTGGGACAGGATCCCTTGCGTGATTTGATCGATGGCTTTGGCCTGAAGACCGTCCCCATGGACAGCGAAACCGTTGTCATGGACGGCAACGTCATGGTTGGTGTGGAGGGCGTGAAGAAATTCTATGGCTCGAAGACCGCCAACGCGGTCAAGGCCTTTCGCAAGACCTGTGGTGCCCTGATGTCCCCCGCGCAGTATTACGAGGGCGTGGGCAAGGAGGATAACAGCCACCCCTGGGCCAACATCAATTGCCAGGACCTGCTGGAAAAGGAAGTGCTGGACGAGCAGGCCCGCAAGTATTTCAAGATCGCGGCCCGCAGCGATATCGCCTCCGAGCCGCATCTGACCAACGGTCTGAACGGCTTGAAGAATTTCCTGATGGACCTCGATGGCTACATCGACCTCTATTCCATCGTCGGCGGCAACCAGCAGCTCATCGACAAGCTGGCCGCGCACAACAAGAACAAGGTGGAACTCGAAAGCCGCGTGCTGCGCTGCGGCCGCTCCGAGAACGGCAAGTATTATCTGCACGTGCAGCACGGCGGCAAGGTGACGATCCGCGAGTTTGACATCGTGGTGTTCAGCCTGCCGCATAACTGGCTCTGCACGGTCGAGTTCGACGGCGACAAGCTGCAGAAAGCCATGGTGCGCCACGTCGCCCATTTCGACCGCCCCGCCCATTATCTGCGCGTCACCCTGCTGTTCGACAAGAAGGTATGGGAACCGCATGTCACGCAAAGCTGGTGGATGTCCGACACGTTTGGCGGCTGCTGCGTCTATATCGAGAACACGCGGCATGAGTATCCAGGCGAGGCAGGTGCGCTCGGCTGGCTGATCGCCGGATCGGATGCCCTGGCCTATTGCAACCTGTCCGAAAGCGAGCTGATCGATGCCGCCCTGGCCTCCCTGCCGCCCTCCTTCGGCGATGCCCGCAAGCATCTTGTCGAGGGCAAGGTGCATCGCTGGCTTTCGTCCGTGAACGCCATTCCCGGCGGCGTTCCCACACGCGGCCCGCGCGAGAACCACCTGCCGGAGCCCGACGACAATCCCGGCATCTTCCTGACTGGTGATTATCTCTATGATTCGACCCTGAACGGCCTGCTCGACTCCTGCGACATCACCACCGACCTCGTGGTCTCGGAACTGACCCAGCTGCGCTACAAGCGCCAGCTCGAGGAGGCTGCCAAGAACGGCAAGCCGACGAAGAACGTCATCGACAAGGCGTATTTCGACAATTACCGAAATCTTGGTCCCTACAAGGATGCGTGGAAGACCTTCTTCGATCCGGCATATGTCGATGACCTGATCCGCACGGTCTTCAAGCCCAAGAAAAAATACCGGCTGCTCATCGCGGGTTCGGCCAGCGGTGAGACGGTCGCGGCCATGCGTGCCAAGGGCATCGACGCCTGGGGCATCGAGAACAACATCTATATCCACGCGCAGACGCCCGAGAAGCTGCAGGAGTTCAATGTCCTGGGCTCCATCACCGACATGCCCTTCGAGGATGGCGAGTTCGATGTGATCTACGACACTGCCCTCTGCCATGTCGCGCATAACCGCGTGGAATGGGCGGTGGAGGAAATGCACCGGGTCTGCGGCAAGGGCATCTTCTTCGCCTCGATGACCTCGGACCTGCCCTCGGAGATCATCGACCGCTGGGATCTCATGCGCGGCGTCAAGCGCCTGGGCACCTATTGGGAATGGTCGGACGTGTTCTTCGACAATGATTTCGTGTTGGCGATCTGTGGCGACGTGGTGCTGACGTAACTCTGGTCGCGCACGTTGGAAGCCGGCAAAGGTCCGGGCTTCTGGTATGACGACGCCGAAGCGCTGCGCTACTCGTTCTACGCCAAGATCGAATCCGACGAGGACGATGCGTGAGTGCGGCCTCACCTTGAGTGTGCCTCATCTTGAATGTGCCTCATCCTGAGCCTGTCGAAGGATGAGCCAGCGCCCACAAGACCTGACCACGGCCCCTCTCCCCATCGATGATGCGCTGCCGGCATTGCTGGCAGCGCTCGACGCCGGCACCAACGCCGTGCTGGTCGCGCCGCCGGGCGCGGGCAAGACAACGCGTGTGCCGCTGGCGTTGCTTCCCGCGTCCTGGCGCAGGGACCGCCGCATCATCATGCTGGAGCCGCGTCGCCTGGCCGCCCGGGGGGCCGCGAACCGCATGGCGGCCACGCTGGGCGAGCGCGTGGGTGACACCGTGGGCCTGCGCGCCCGCCTCAACGTCAAGGTCTCCGGCATGACCCGCATCGAGGTCGTGACGGAGGGCGTCTTCGCCCGCATGATCCTCGATGATCCGGCGCTGGACGGCGTTGCCGCCGTCATCTTCGACGAGTTCCACGAGCGCTCGCTCGATGCCGATATGGGCCTGGCGCTGGCGCTCGACGCCCAGGCGGGCCTGCGGGATGACCTGCGCATTCTGGTGATGTCGGCCACGCTGGATGGCGCACGGGTGGCCGACCTGCTGGGCGAAGGCACCCCCGTGATCCAGAGCGAGGGGCGGATGTTCCCTGTCGAGACACGCCACATCGGGCGCGACGCCCGCGAACGGCTTGAGCCGCAGATGGTCAGCGCCATCCTGCGCGCGC
>JANNFV010000284.1:0-1641 GCA_031380285.1 Hyphomicrobiales bacterium
ATCCACGTTCTACACGCCGGGGGCGAAGGGCTATTCGGATTATCCGGCGCTGGAGAAACAGGCGGCGTGAGGATGAAATGCTGACAATACCGCTCCGGTTTCGTGCCGGAGCGGGGGCGACGGTGAAATCTGTAGAAAGCGTGCGCCGGAAACCCGCATTTGCCAGCGTGGAAGGGTCGCATTCAGCGGCAAACAGGCGAGGTGAGGGGCGTCACCGTCCGCAGCAGGAAAAGCCGCCCCGCCTGTTGGTGCGGTGTCGGCTGCCATTTCGCAGCACTGGCACGGAGCAGGATTCTGCCACTGCCCTTCGCCCTGCCAGCAAATTCCCCTTCCCAACCGGCCCGAAACTTGCTCCCATGTGATCAAGTCAACCATCGGGACAAGACATGGCTGCCAAGGGGCAAGGATCGGGACAACCGAATCCAGGTGCAAGATCGATCTTCGATGAAATGAACGGCACCAACGGCGTGCTGCGTGATGGCTACCATACGCTCGCCCGTTGGCTCGATGACACCCCGCCCGAGCTGCTCGCAAACCGCAAGTCCGAGGCTGAGTATTTTTTCCGCCGCATCGGCATCACCTTCAATGTCTATGGGGATGCGGAAGGGACCGAGCGGATCATCCCGTTCGATATCGTGCCGCGCGTGCTCACCATGAGTGAATGGGACAAGCTTGCGAAGGGCCTGGAACAACGGGTCAAGGCGCTCAACGCCTTCATCGGTGATGCCTATGGCGAAAGACGCATCGTCAAGGAGGGGCTGATCCCCGAAGAGCTGATCCTGCGCAATCCTGCTTTCCAGCCCGCGATGACGCGGATAGCCCCTCCTGGCGGCATCTATGTCCACATCGCTGGCATCGACATCGTGCGTGTCGATCCGGACACGTTCTATGTTCTGGAGGACAACGCCCGCACGCCGTCGGGCGTCTCCTACATGCTGGAGAACCGCGAGGCGATGATGCGGCTGTTCCCGGAGCTGTTCGGCAAGCTGAAAATCGCGCCGGTCGATAATTACACAGACAATCTGCTGAAGACGTTGCGCTCCGTCGCGCCGCGTGGTGCATCCGCCGAGCCGGTGGTGGTACTGCTGACGCCGGGGCCATTCAACTCGGCCTATTACGAGCACTCCTTCCTCGCAGACAAGATGGGGATCGAACTCGTCGAGGGGCGCGATCTCTTCGTGCGCGGCAACGTCGTGTTCATGCGCACGACGCAGGGACCGAAGCGCGTCGATGTCATCTACCGCCGCGTCGATGACGAGTTTCTCGATCCGCTGGCCTTCAACCCGACATCCATGCTCGGCGTACCCGGCCTGATGAGCGCCTACGCAGCAGGCAATGTGACCATTTCCAATGCAGTCGGAACAGGCATCTGTGACGACAAGGCGATCTACAGCTACATGCCGGAAATCGTGAAGTTCTACCTCGACGAGGAGCCGATCCTGCACAATGTGCCAACCTGGCGCTGCCGGGAACCGCAATCCCTGAAGTACGTTCTCGATCACCTGCCGGAGTTGGTGGATGCACCACGCGGCGCGACGGAGCGCAACGTCTTCAGCAGATTGTCTGTGTAATTATCGACCGGCGCGATTTTCAGCTTGCCGAACAGCTCCGGGAACAGCCGCATCATCGCCTCGCGGTTCT
>JANNFV010000337.1:0-1852 GCA_031380285.1 Hyphomicrobiales bacterium
CGTCGCTGCGCGCCAAGAAGGCATTGGCCCAGTTCATCACATGGGGCCCCAGCGTCATCAGCCCGGACTCCAGCTTGTTGATCAGGCGAAGCTGGGTCAATGTGGCGCAGAGGTTATGCACCGAGCTTTTCGGCGCATCGAGCTGGCGGGTCAGATCCGCCTGCGACAGCGGCGATGCGGACTGCGCAAGCAGATCCAGGATGCGGGCGGCGCGTACCACGGCGGGTGCGCTTGCGGATTCAGTGGGTGGCTTGGCGGCAGGTTTTGTCATGGAAGTGTGTTTCGAGAGGTGTTTGGATGCTTGCTTGATGAGTTAAAAGCTGTCAATGGGGTTTGCACCGGGGCAGTTCTGATAAGGCATCGTCCTATAATTAGTTCGATATTATGAACTAAGTTCAACCTAATGAACTATAGAAAATTAAACTATGAAAATTTCAGATCAAAGTCTGCTCAAGAAACAAGCCCTGCTGAACGGCGTTTGGGTGTCCGCCGATCGGGGTTCAAGCTTCGCAGTGCGTAATCCGGCGACCGGCGAGGTCTTGGCCGAGGTGGCCTCTATGGGGGCGGCCGAGACGGAGCGGGCCATCCTGGCCGCGCAACAGGCTCAGCGCGGTTGGCAGGCTTTGTCGGGCAAAGAGCGCTCCCGTGTCCTACGGGCCTGGTTCGACGCGATCCTCGAAAATATCGATGATCTGGCGTTGATCATGACCCATGAGCAAGGCAAGCCACTGAGTGAGTCACGCGGCGAGATCCAATACGCCGCTTCCTTTGTGGAATGGTTTGCCGAGGAGGCCAAGCGCATCAGTGGCGACATGCCACCACACCCGCAGGCAGACAAGCGGATCGCCGTGTTCAAGCAGGCTGTGGGCGTGTGCGCCGCGATTACGCCCTGGAACTTCCCCACCGCCATGATCACGCGCAAGGTGGCGCCCGCGCTGGCCGCAGGCTGCGCAATCATCGTGAAGCCGGCCGAGCAGACGCCGCTATCGGCCCTGGCCCTGGGCGAGTTGGCCCAGCGCGTGGGCATTCCGGCAGGCATTCTGCAAATCCTGCCCGGCGATGCCCGTGCCATCGGTGGGGTGCTGACGGCAAGTCCCATTGTCCGCAAGCTGTCCTTCACTGGCTCCACCGAAGTGGGGCGCCTGTTGATGGCGCAATCGGCGCCCACGGTCAAGCGCCTTTCGCTGGAACTCGGCGGCAACGCACCCTTTATTGTGTTTGATGATGCCGATCTGGATGCGGCGGTGGAAGGTGCGCTTATCGCCAAATACCGCAACACCGGCCAAACCTGTGTGTGTGCGAACCGCTTCTTGGTGCAAGACGGGGTGTACGAAGCCTTCGCCCAGAAGCTCGCTGCGCGGGTGGCCGCGCTGGTGGTGGGCAATGGCCTGGACCCGAACGCGCAGCAGGGGCCGCTGATCGATCAAGTGGCCGTGAGCAAAGTCGATGAGCTGGTGCAAGACGCGGTGCGCCTAGGCGCACAGGCTTTGACGGGTGGCGCCCGAATGGCCGGGGAAGGCACGTATTACCAGCCCACCGTGCTGACCGGCGTGACAGCGCAAATGCGCATGGCCCGTGAGGAAATCTTTGGTCCGGTGGCGCCGCTGTTCCGCTTTCACGAAGAGAGTGAAGCGGTAGCCATGGCCAACGACACGGAGTTCGGCCTGGCCGCCTATCTCTACACCCGTGACCTGAGCCGCTCGCACCGGGTGACCGAGGCACTGGAGTACGGCATGGTGGGCCTCAATACGGGCCTGATCTCCAACGAGGTGGCGCCGTTTGGCGGCGTGAAGCAATCGGGCATGGGCCGCGAGGGCTCGCGCTTCGGCATCGATGAATACCTCGAAATCAA
>JANNFV010000340.1:0-2379 GCA_031380285.1 Hyphomicrobiales bacterium
CGAGCGCACCGTGGCGCTTCGACAGCTTGGCGCCATCTGGCCCATGAATCAGCGGGATATGCGCCATCACCGGCACTTGCCAGCCGCAGGCCTGATAGATCTGGGTCTGGCGGGCACCGTTGGTGAGGTGATCATCGCCGCGAATGATGTGCGTGACGCCCATGTCGTGGTCATCCACCACCACGGCCAGCATGTAGGTCGGCGTGCCGTCCGAGCGCAGCAGCACGAGGTCGTCCAGATCCTTGTTGGCCCAGGTCACCTTGCCCTGGACCTGATCCTCGACGATGGTTTCGCCCTCAACGGGTGCCCGCAGGCGGATGACTGGCATGACGCCGGGCGGCGCGGTTGCAGGGTCACGGTCGCGCCAGCGCCCGTTATAGCGCATCGGCTTGCCATCCGCCTTCAGCTTCTCCCGCATCTCGGTGAGTTCTTCCGGCGTGGCGAAGCAGTAATAGGCATGTCCCTTCGCCACCAGATCGCGTGCCACTTCGGCATGGCGGGCAGCACGGGCGAATTGATAGATCGGCTCGCCATCCCAGGTGAGCCCGAGCCACTTCAGGCCGTCGATGATCGCCTCGATGGCTTCCGGCGTCGAGCGCTCGCGATCCGTGTCCTCGATGCGCAACAGCATCTTGCCGCCATGGCGTTTGGCATAGAGCCAGTTGAACAGCGCGGTGCGTCCGCCACCGATGTGCAGGAAGCCCGTGGGCGAAGGGGCAAAGCGGGTCACCACGGGCGTCTGCATCGGAAGTTCCTTAGTTTTCAGGGGTTTCACACGGGAATCTGCATCCTGACGCGTGAAGCGCTCCGCTGTAGCATGGGAACCTTGGCACGTTAAGGGCAGCCGCATGGTGCGCAAGCCGGGAGACAGACGCGGAGCGACCGCAGCCGTGGCGCTGCCCGGCCAACGGCTGTCCCAGAAACTCTGGTTGCGGCGGCTGCGGGAAGCTCTCGCCGACGCTGTCAATGTCAGGGCGGCCTTCCTGTCGGAAGCCGATGCGCGTCGGCTGTTCCTGTGGTTGCCGGTGTGCATGGGCCTTGGCGTTATGCTGTTCTTCCAGGCCGATGGCGTGCCTGCGGCATGGCCCGCGGCCTGCGTTGCCGCTGCGCTTCTCGCCTTGGCCTGGCGTCAGCGGCACAGATTGGTGCTGCCGACATTTTGCGTCGCCCTCGCTTTCATGTTCCTCGGCTTTGCCGCCATGGCGCTGCGGACACAGCTTGCCGCCGCGCCCGTGCTCGACAGGCCGGTCTTCGCCCGGCTGTCCGCTTTCGTGGAGACGGTGGATGCCGGGCCGAATGGCGGGCGCATGGTGCTGGTGGTGACACGCTTCGACACAAGCTTTCCGGTCACCAATCCGCAGCGGCTGCGGGCCACGTTCAAAGGCGCGGGACCACGGGCGGGAGACCACATCGCGGGGCAGGTGCGCCTGATGCCGCCGCCGCAACCGGCCTTTCCCGGCGGCTATGATTTCGCCCGCGATGCCTATTTCCTGGGGCTGGGCGCTGTGGGGCGCTGGATCGGGCCGATGACGCTGACACCGCAGCCTGGACCGCCGGACCTTGCCTTGCGCCTGACCGCCACCATCGACAATGCCCGCACCGACATGACCAACCGAATCGCCCGCGCCATTGGCGGGCAGGCCGGGGCGCTGTCGGCGGCTTTGGTAACGGGCAAGCGGGGGCTGATCTCCGAGCCGATCAATGATGATCTCAGAGCCTCGGGATTGTATCACATCGTCTCGATCTCGGGCCTGCACATGGTGCTGGCGGCGGGCGTGTTCTTTTGGTTGGCCAGGGCGATTCTGGCGCTGATTCCCGGCGTTGCCGAACGCTACCCCATCAAGAAATGGGCGGCTGCGTTGGCGATGCTGGGTGCCACGGCTTATTGCATCTTCTCCGGATCAGAGGTGGCGACCGAGCGCTCACTGATCATGACGCTGGTGCTGCTAGGCGCGGTGCTGTTCGACCGGCCCGCACTCTCCATGCGCAATCTCGCCATCGCCGCGCTGATCGTGCTGGCGCGCGAGCCGGAAACCATGGCTGGACCCAGCTTCCAGATGTCGTTCGCTGCTGTCGCTGCGATGATTGCCGCGCATGAGTGGTGGCTGAGCCGCCAGCGGGACAAGGCCGAGCCGACGGGCTGGGGCGGCATCCTGCTGCGCAAGGCATTGCTGGCGGTGGGCGGCAGCGTGATGACCACGCTGATCGCCAGTTTCGCAACCGCGCCCTTCGCAGCCTACCACTTCCAGCGCATGAATCCCTACGGCCTGATCGGCAATGCGCTGGCGATCCCGTTCGTATCCTTCGTGGTGATGCCGGCGGCTGTTGGCGGCACGCTGCTCATGCCCTTTGGCCTCGATGGCTTGGTGTGGCAGCTCA
>JANNFV010000356.1:0-2570 GCA_031380285.1 Hyphomicrobiales bacterium
TGCGTGGACGGCCCATCGGCCTGCATGTTGTTGACATCGACGATGCAGATCAGGTTGCCCAGCTTGTGCGAGGACGCCGCCATGGCCGCTTCCCAGGTCGAACCCTCGTCCAGCTCGCCATCCGACATCAGGTTGTAAACCCAGGCCTTGGAGCGCTTCTGTCTCAGGCCCATCGCCATGCCCAGCGCCACCGTCAGCCCCTGCCCCAGCGATCCGCCGGTGATCTCCATGCCCGGCGTGTAGGCCGCCATGCCGGACATCGGCATGCGGCTGTCATCGCCGCCATAGGTCTCGATCTCGTTCTCCGGCAGGATGCCCGCCTCGATCAGCGCGGCATAGAGCGCGATGGCATAGTGGCCGATGGAAAGGCAGAACCGATCCCGCCCCTCCCATTCCGGCTCATGCGGCTTGTAGGCAAGCGCGTGGAAATAGCTGACGGCCAGCAAATCAGCCGCCCCCAGCGCCTGCGCGATATAGCCCTGCCCCTGCACCTCGCCCATGCGCAGCGCGTGACGGCGGATATGATAGGCCCGGTCGGCGAGCGTGCGGTTGGGGAGGTGGGGCGCGGCACTGCCCGGCGTGTCAGTCATCATGCGGCATGTCCTGTTGCGCAGCGTCCCGGGAAATTGATCGGCTTCTTGTCATGTTGTCAGACAACCTAAAGCAGGTGCATACGGCTTGGGAAGAGGCCAGCGGCAGCCACGCACATCTCTGGATTCAGCCAATCTCCCCATTGCCCGCCGCAGGCTTCCGCGATAGGGCCGCAAGAACGGATTTCTCGGGCGCAAATCTGGCATTTCCTGCACGGAACAACCATCTGGCAGGAAGAGCCAAACAAGCGACAGCGACAGGCAACCCAAGGCAATGTCCAAACGTGACTATTACGAGGTTCTGGGCGTGGCCCGGACCGCCACGGACGCAGAGCTGAAATCCGCTTTCCGCAAGAAGGCGATGGAATGCCATCCCGACCGCCACCCCGGCGATGCGGCTGCAGAGGCGCGCTTCAAGGAACTCAACGAGGCCTATCAGGTGCTCTCCGACGCGCAGAAGCGCCCGGCCTATGACCGCATGGGCCATGCCGCCTTCGAGCAAGGCGGCGGAGGCGGCTTTGGCGGCGGCGGCCAGGGCTTCGGCTCGATGTCGGATATCTTCGAGGATCTGTTCGGCGATGTCTTCGGCGGCGGCAGGCGCGGCGGCGGGCAGAACCGGGGTGCTGATCTGCGCTACAACATGGAGATCGGTCTGGACGAGGCCTACAAGGGCAAGGCTGCGACGATCAAGGTGCCGACCGCCATCACCTGCGAGGGCTGCGCAGGCTCCGGGGCCAAGCCCGGCACCAAGCCCAAGACCTGCCAGACCTGCAAGGGCCAGGGCCGCGTGCGGGCCAGCCAGGGCTTCTTCGCCATCGAGCGGACATGCCCCACCTGCCAGGGTCGCGGCGAGATCATCGAGGAGGGTTGCCCCAAATGCGGTGGCGCGGGGCGCACCACCAAGGAGCGCCAGCTTTCCGTCAACATTCCGGCCGGTGTGGAGGATGGCACGCGCATCCGTCTCTCCAACGAGGGAGAGGCTGGCGCACGCGGCGGTCCGCCGGGCGATCTCTACATCTTCATCAGCCTGAAACCGCACGGCTTCTACCAGCGCGATGGCGCGGACCTGTTCTGCCGCGTGCCAATCTCCATGGTGCAGGCGGCCATCGGTGGCGAGTTCAAGGTGCCGACGCTGGATGGCGGCGAGGCGCTCGTGAAAATCCCCGAGGGGACGCAAAGCGGCAAGCAGTTCCGCCTGCGCGGCAAGGGCATGCCGGTGCTGCGCTCGCGCGACATGGGCGACCTCTACATCCAGGCCCAGGTCGAGACACCGCAGAACCTGACGCGGCGTCAGCGCGAGCTTCTGGCGGAGTTCGACAAGGAAAGCTCGGCCAGCACCCAGCCCGAGAGCGACGGCTTCTTCAAGAAGATCAAGGGCTTCTTCGGCGCGTGAGGGGCGCGTGTCATTCCCGGCCGCAGCGAAGCGGAGGGGAAGGGAATCCAGCCTTTTGACGCTTGATCATTGGCAACGGTCGCTCTGGATCCCCTTCCCTCGCTTCGCTCGCCGGGGATGGACAAGCCCATTCACACTTCATAAAGATTTGCCGCCTCATCATATTCGTCATAGATTCGTCATCGAATCCAAGAAGGTAGTTGGGATCATGACCGATTCGATCGATCGCCTCTATGTGGCCGTGCTGTTGGCGCGCGCCCATGATCCTGCCTTTTCGCGAACCGCCAAGCTCTTCAAGGGCGGCATCGAGAAGATGGCCAAGAAGCTCGGTGAGGAAGCCATCGAGGTTGGCATTGGCGCGTTGCAGGGCAAGAAGCGCGAGGTCATCGAGGAATCCGCCGATGTGATGTACCAGCTCTGCGTGCTGGGGGCGGAATGCGGCATTTCACCTGACGACATCCGCGCCGAGATGGACCGGCGCGAACAGCTCTATGGCATCGCGGAAAAACTGCCGAAGCAGATGAAGATGGTCATGGCGCAGTAGGCGCTGCACGGGCTTTGTGCGTGCTTCGAGACGCGCCTCTGGC
>JANNFV010000364.1:0-10369 GCA_031380285.1 Hyphomicrobiales bacterium
CCGACGATGCGAGGTGCCAGCGTGTAATCGGCAAAGCCGTAATGCGGGCCTGTATCGCATTGCCCATCCGGACGACCCATCAGGCGCGGCAATCCGGTCATGGCGGGCACGAAGAACGGCCTGAGTTGGCATGCATAGGGATTGGCGTCATCCACACCAGGCATCAGGTAGACGATCTGCCGAAGGCTGCGATCACGCTGGCCGTCGATGGCCGCCGTCAACTGCGCCAACGGTGTTTGTCGCGCTGCCGCTGCAATACCGGCCAGCCTGTCCTGGTTGAACGGACCATGCGTCTCGGCGGTTGATCGGCCGGTCAGCACGGTTTCCAGCCTGTCCTGAAGGCGGGTGAAGGCACGCGTGCTCCCGGACAGAAAGAGATGCAGCGGCAAGGCAAGCACAAGCACAAGCGCGGCTGCCCTGCGAAGGCGCGGCGAAGCCCATTCCCATCGCCCGGCAAGCCAAGCCGCCAAAACCGGAACGGCCAGCAGCGCACTGATATTGACGAAATAATAGCCATTGCCATAGGCGATCCGGAACAGCAGCGCTGGTACGGCTCCCGCCAGCATGATCACCGCCAGGAGATGGCAAAGCGGACGGCTCCACCCGTCCGGGCGCTGCCACAGACACAACCACAGCGCCGCGGCCACCACGCCGAAGTTCAAGACGGCCACCTTGAAAAAACGGAAGAAGTAAAACGGATAGAACCGGGTCACCTCGACCTGCGATCCTTCGAGGATGAACCGTTTCACAAAGGCGATCAGCAGGAGCGACAGCAGCGCGACAAGGGACAGTTTGACGAAACCCATTCGGCGCAGCCCCTCCCCCATGACAGGCAACCCAAGTTTGAGCCCATCGCGCAAAGCGGCCGTCACGACGCGCAGCGCCTGCTTCATACCCGCCATCGTCCGGGCCGTTCCGGACAGCGGCCCCAAGGATACGGCGATGATGTCGATCATCTTGATCGGAACCAGCAGCACAAACATCACACCGAGATACAGGACAAAACCGGAGGAAATCTTCGCTGAAAATGTAAGACCAATGCACAGGAATATCATGAGGATCGGCAGATAACCGGACAGGTCGTGGCGACGGCGATGAACGGACAGGATCGCGAAAATCAGCAGGATCATGCCAACGATATGCGACTCCGAAACCAGGTAGGAGTTCCAGTCCAGGATCGAGAACAGGGCCATCACGATCAGATAGGACGCCATCGCCGCCCATTCATCGCGCTCGCCATCGCGCGGCCCCAAGACGGCTTGCATCAGCAGCACGGAGCCAAAGATCATCAGCGGCAGCAGCACCACCTGGCGACCGATGACATAGGCCGTCAGCATGTCGACACCGGCGATCTGGCCGAGATGACCAAACCAGACATGCGACAGCACATGGTAGCGCATGGGAACGACGCCATCGATGCCGATCGACGGCACGCCATGCTCCATGATCATCGACGCCATCGCCGCATGGTAAAGTGTGTCGATCTGCAACAGGCCGCCCAAGGCCCGTGGCAGCGAAAACACATCGGCGTTCTGCAATGCATTGCTAAGCAGGAAGCTCGCAATCGCAAAGCCGCAGGCGCAGGCCACGAGTGACAAGGTCAGGCGCAGCCTCGACAGGCATTCCATGACAAGGAGCCCCAGGCCGACAGTCAGCAGCATGACCGAGGCAATGATCAGACCCATTGGAGGGAAGGACAGCCAACTCCACGGCACGGGCATGATCAGGACAAGACCGACCATGATCGCCGGATCGATGACGGTCTCGTCCCCTCTCCTCAGCCGGTCACAGAGGTTGAACACCACCACGCTTGTCGTCCCGAGCACCGGAAAGAAATAAGCAGCCGAGGAAGTGACCTGCGGCAGAACGGGCGCGGCCGCGACCATCGTGGTCCATTGAAAAACGACAAGGAAAAAGCCGAAGACGGTGGCGGAGAAGGACCGTGTATCGAGCGACAAGACAAAGCCGCCACCCAGCGGCAGCGGAGGGCGCATCGAAACAGCCTGGAAAGGAACGAACGAAGGCATTGGCTTGTCGCTTGTCTCAGAACGCCCAGCGCTGCGCCTTGCTCACCAGGAAGTCGCGGAACACCTGCACCCGTGCCACGCCCTTCATTTCCTCGGCATAGACAAGATAGCAGTCGAGTTCCGGCATGGTTTCCGATGTCAGCAG
Source organism: Hyphomicrobiales bacterium (assembly GCA_031380285.1). Lineage (GTDB taxonomy): Bacteria > Pseudomonadota > Alphaproteobacteria > Rhizobiales > Beijerinckiaceae > JADCCX01. Next base: position 2,173 of record JANNFV010000364.1, read on the forward strand.
TTGCACCAACCCGCTGTCAGGCTCCACCAGGTAATCCGGCAGGATGGCGATGCCGAAGCCACGCTGGCAGGAGCGCACGAGTGCCGTCAGGTTGTTGACGACAAACGAGGCTTGTCGCGGCTCGCGCGGGTTGCGGCCCACCGAGATATGCCAGTTGAGGTCCAGCAGATGCGCGGGCAGCGTGCCGCCGAATTTCAGCAGCCGGTGCTCGGTCAGATCATCGACGCCCTTGGGCTGGCCAAAGCGCTTCAGATATTCGGGGCTGGCATAGGCATGGAAATGCACGGTGAACAGCTTGCGCTGGATCAGGTCGCCCTGCACGGGCTGGCGCAGCCGCAACGCCACGTCGGCCTCGCGCATCGCCAGATCGAGCTCATCGTCGGTGAGGATGATCTGCGTCTGGATCTCGGGATATTGGTCGATGAACTCGCCCAGCCTTGGCGTCAGCCAATGGGTGCCCAGTCCCACATTGGCGGTGATCTTCAGTTCGCCGTTCGGCTTCTCCCGGCTGTCCGACAGCTTGGCGCGCGTCTGTTCGAGCTTCTGCAGCACCTCGCGGGCAGTCCGGAACAGCAGTTCCCCCTGCTCCGTCAGGATCAAGCCACGGGCATGGCGATGAAACAACGGAATCTTCAGTTCGATTTCCAGCGCGCTGACCTGGCGGCTCACGGCGGATTGCGAGAGGCCCAGTGTCGTCCCGGCATGCGTGAAGCTTCCCGCCTCTGCCGCCGCGAAGAAAATGCGCACCTTGTCCCAGTCCATCGCCATGGTGCGTTCCTCCCCAGGTCCGCCGTCTTCTGCAATGCGCATAGCAGAGCAACGAGCCATGCGCAAAAGGCTTGAAACTTATCCAATGCTTTCGGGAGATTGGTCAGCCGGATCAGGAAGCTGAACGTGTTTTTCCAGCATTGGGCACAAGACACCGGGAAAATACGTAATTTGAGGCTTTATTTTTTGGTAACACTTCGTTACCTTTCGAAAATGCGAAGGCCGGGCTGGCCAACGCTAGCTTGTCTTTGCAACAAAACAACGAAAGGGGCATCCATGCTCAAGGAATTCAAAGATTTTGCCATGAAGGGCAATGTGGTTGATCTCGCCATCGGCGTGATCATCGGTGGTGCATTTGGCAAGATCGTGGAATCGATGGTCGCCGACATCATCATGCCGATCATCGGCCTGTTCGGAAACTTCGACTTCTCGAACCTCTACCTCGCTCCGATGGCGAAGATTGCCGCTGGCACCAGCTACGCCGATGCGAAGAAGGCCGGTGCCGTGATCGGCTATGGCCAGTTCCTGACCTTCGTCGTCAACTTCATCATCATCGCCTGGGTGCTGTTCCTCATCGTTCGCTCCCTGAACTCGATGAAGAAGGCCGAAGCCGCTGCAGCGCCTGCCGCTCCGCCCGCCTCGGAAGTCCTGCTCGGCGAAATCCGCGACCTGCTGAAGAAGAAGTAAGCTGCCGCTTCAGGCAGCCACTGAAAGCCCCGGGCAGAATTGTCCGGAGCTTTTTCTTGGGCCGATCATCCATTTCGCCCATCCATCGGTTTGATCCCAAGTTTCCATGAGACGATGCCAGCGGCATCGGCTAAGAGCGCCTCACGTTCCTCTGTTTCCGGTGATGCGCCTTGCCCCTCCTGTCCGCCCTCCGCCCTGAAGCGCTGAACGCCCCGGCCAGCGGCATCGTCGAGGTCTCGACCTACGGGCGTGCCCGCGAGGGCATCATCCCGATGTGGGTGGGAGAAGGCGATACGCCGACCCCCTCGTTCATCATGGATGCCGCGACACGCTCGCTGGCAGCAGGCGAAACCTTCTACACCTGGCAGCGTGGCATCCCTGATCTGCGCGACGCCATCGCCCGCTACATGACACGCACCTATGACAAGCCCTTCGCGCGCGAGCAGTTCTTTGTCACGGGCGGCGGCATGCAGGCCGTGCAGATCGCGATCCGCATGATTGCTGGCGTTGGCGACGAGGTCATCGTTCCCACCCCGGCCTGGCCGAATTTCGACGCTGCCATCGGCATCTCCGGCGCGAAATCGGTGATGGTTCCCCAGAGCTTCGGCAACCGCGGGTGGATGCTCGACATGGCGGACCTGGCCGCAGCGGTCACCCCGAAAACCCGCGCCATCGTCATCAACTCGCCTGCCAATCCGACGGGCTGGACGGCCAGCGAAGACGAGTTGCGGGCAATTCTCGCCATTGCCCGCCAGCACAAGCTCTGGATCATCGCGGACGAAATCTATGGTCGCTTCGTCTATGAAAAGGCCCGCGCCCCTTCCTTCCACGATGTCATAGCAGCGGATGATCGCATCGTCTTCGTCCAGACCATGTCGAAGAACTGGGCCATGACGGGATGGCGTCTGGGCTGGATCGAATGTCCGCCCGAGCTTGGACCTGTGGTCGAAAATCTCATCCAGTACTCGACCTCGGGCTCGCCCGTCTTCGTGCAACGCGCCGCGATTGCTGCCCTCGACAACGGCGATGGCTTCATTGCCCATCAGATCAACCGGGCCAAGCAAAGCCGGGACGTGATCTGCGACGCGCTCCAGTCCACCGGACGCGTGCGCTTCCTGAAACCGGCGGGCGCCTTCTATCTGTTCTTCTCGGTCGATGGGATCAGGGACACCCGCCAGAGCGCACTGACCATGATCGACGAGGCGAAGGTCGGCGTCGCGCCCGGCACCGCGTTCGGCCCCGGCAGCGAAGCCTTTTTCCGCCTCTGCTTTGCCCGCTCGCCGGAGCAGGCGACAGAAGCTGCGGCACGTCTCAAGCGCTGGATCGAGGCGCTGTGACGAGGGCAAAGCAGGGTTATGAACAGACCCGATCTAAACGGATTTAAATTTCTTTAAGTCGTATTTGATCTGTGTTACGTCCGTCGAATGAACAGCGATCTGGTTGCTCCGTTCGAGGCGGTAGAGCGTGGCTCTGCCCACACAGCTTTGCTCAATCACGACGCTGGCCGCCGGTTCGTGGAAGCCTTTGAACAGACCCAGGCATCCGGCCTCGATGCCATGGGCGCAGCACTTGCCCATGAACTGAACCAGCCTCTGGCAGCCCTGACGATCTATCTGCAATCCCTGCAGCGCTATTGCCTCAAGGCAACGGATACGGCGCCGATCCTGCAGGAGATGGTCGACAAGTCCTTGCGGGAAGCCATGCGTGCCGGCGAAATTGTCCGACGCATGCGGCGCTTCAGTGCCCGGTCCGAGCCAGACCGCCAACCTTTTGATATCAACAGGTTGGTTGAGGAAAGCATCGACCTGGCGCTTCTGGAAAAATCCCGCACCATCACCCTCAATCGGGATTTTGAAACCGATATGCCGCCTCTCTCCGGCGACTCCGGGCAGATCAGGCAAATCGTAGTCAATCTGATTCGGAATGCCATCGATGCGACCAGTGGCAAGTCGCTGCCCCGAATCACGGTCAGCACGGCCCTGTCTCACGGGTTCTGCTACATCAAGGTCTCCGATAATGGGCCAGGTGTAAGCGACACCATGACTGGTCGCCTCTTCAAGGCTTTCGAGACCAGCAAGCCACAGGGAATGGGGCTTGGTCTTGCAATTTCCCGGATGATTGCGCAAAATCACAATGGTGATCTTGCTCTTGAACCGGGGGGGAACGGTGGTGGGGCCTGTTTTGGCCTCAAGCTGCCGGCACGATAACGGACCAACAACAAGAGATCGTCACCCTGACGTGATCAGGGTGCGCGGCGGAAGCAAGGGGTGGGTAATGCTTAACGCACTGAAGCAGACCAATGAAATTTTCATCGTCGATGATGATCCATCGATCCGTGACGCACTGTCCATGGCACTGCGGGCCGAGGGCTATACCGTCGAGAGCTTCGCCAGCGCTGCCGCCGTCCTGAACGTGGTGCGGATGCGGTCTCCGGCAGCAATCGTCCTTGATGTTCGCCTGCCCGACAAATCAGGCATTGAAATCCTCAAGTCCCTGAAGTCCGACAACTATCCTGTCCCGGTACTCATGATCACGGGTCATGGCGACGTGCCCATGGCGGTCGAGGCAATCAAGCTTGGTGCCTATGATTTCGTCGAGAAGCCGTTCTCGATGGATGTCATGCTCGACCAGCTCAAGGGGGCCATGAACGCCCAGACCTTGAAGGAGCAGGGCAGCAACGACCTGGATTTGTCGAACATCGGTGGCAGCGTGCTGACACCCCGTGAACGGGAAGTCCTGCGTGAAATCGCAACCGGTGCATCCAGCAAGGAAGCCGGGCGCATCCTGGGCATCAGCCCGCGCACGGTCGAGGTGCATCGCGCCCGCATCATGGACAAGCTCGGTGCCCGCAATGCTGCCGACCTGATGCGGATCATCTTTTCGCACAGCAACTGAGAAACGCAGTCGGCGTTGACATGAGGTCGGATTCGGACCTCATGTCAGCCAATGGCTGACGCAAACTCTCCTTCCAGACCGCGCCCTGGTGTGCGCACCGATGCCGAAACGCTGCTGGCGGCTCTCGTCGGCGCGATGACGCTCAATGCGATCCATTTCCCTGCTGCAACACTCTCCGGCGCCATGATTGGCGTCTGCCTGCTGCTGGCGGCGGGGCGCAGCGTTCGCCTTTCGGGACCACTGCGCGATCTCGGCATGGTGCTTGGCGGCGTCGCCATGGGCTGCGCTGTGACGCCCGAGATGCTGCAGGGTTTTCAGCGCTATCCGCTCAGCCTTCTGATCCTGGCGGTTTCCATCCTGGCCACGATGGGCTTCACGCAATTCTATCTCAGGCGCGTGGGCGGCTGGGACCGGACCACCGCCTTCTTCGCGTCTGCCCCTGGTGCCCTGACCAGCGTGCTGGCGGTTGCCGCCGACACCCGGGCCGATCTGCTCAAGGTCACGATGGCGCAATCCGTGCGCCTTTTCCTGCTGATCGCGGTGCTGCCCAGCCTGGTATCGGCGACAGGAACTGTTGGCCTCACGCTGGACCGACCTGCCGCGACCTATCCGACCGTGGCTGTGATGCTCGCGGGGGGTGCGGCACTTGCTTACGGCTTGCAGCGGCTTGGAATGGCTGCACCCTGGATTTTCGGCGGCATGGTGTTTTCGGCCGGCTTGCATGGCTCCAGCCTGATCAAGGGCGATCTGCCGGACTGGCTGCTGCATCTCGGCTTCGGCCTGGTCGGCATCTATGCGGCCACGCGCTTTGCGCAGATCACCCGCAAGGTCTTGTTCGCCAGCCTGTCTGTTTCGCTAGGCGCTTTCGCGGTCAGCCTGAGCGTGGCGGTTGCCTTCGCCTGGCTCACGTCAGCCGTGGCCCAGGTGCCGTTCGGCCAGGCCCTGATAGCTTTTGCGCCTGGCGGCCTGGAAGCCATGATCATCCTCGGCGTCGCCCTGGGGCTGGACCCGATCTATGTCGGACTGCATCATCTCGTCCGCTTCTTCGGCATCGGCCTGCTGATTCCGCTGAGCCTTGGCTGGGCCAGCCGCGACTAGGCCGTGAACTCATAAAACTTTCGCGCCGTTAACAAATTCCACCAGAAATTAACGGTCCATTTACCACGCCCGGGCAGTTTTTGCCCAGCTGTAGGCAAGGGTCTTGAAGGAGTGATTCGATGAATCCCGCTCCGGATATCCTCCTGCAAGCGCCGTTTCGACCGGACGATGGGCTGTAGTATGGCATATGGTTATTCCCGGGGGAGCCGAGGCTTTGAGCCTGATCCCCGCGACGTGATCGAGGACGCGGCCCGTGATGCGGGCATGAGCGTGCAGCAGTGGCTTGACCGTGCGGTCGGTGATGACGCTGACGACTATGGTCGGCGGGACAACCGGGCACGCCGCAGGGGCGGTCGGGATCGTTACGACGCAAGCCCGCTGGAAGCCGCGGCTCGCCGCATCGAGCGCCGCGGACAGCGTGACATGGGCTACCATCAGGAGCCGGATTCGTATCCCGACGAGCGCGCGGATCGCATCCTGCGCAACGCGATGGACACGATCCGCGCCAATGAAGAGCGCACGGCATCAGCCCTGGAAACATTGGAGCGGCGCATCGAGGGGCGCAGCGGAGGAACGGAAGGGCCTCTGGACAACCGGGTTCTCGGCCTGATCGAGAACATCGAGCGGGGCATGGGTCAGCGCAGTGGTTCGGCACAACCCCGCTATGGGCAGAGCCGTCCTGACCCCGACTTGATCGAGGCGCTCGAACAGAAAATATCAAACGTCGTCGACATGATCGAGAAAGGCGGAAAGCAAGCCGCGCCGACGCCGACACAGCATCATGGGCAGCGCCGTGACCTCAGGTCGCGTGATCGCTCCGTCGATGACAGGGGCTCCCGCTCGACTGGTTCCCTTGAACTGGCCAGGATCGAACGACAGCTTGCCGCGCTTGCCCAGCGCTTCGATGCCCATGCGCTCCAGGCCGACGGGAATGCAACCGGCGGTCGCTCAGTGCTCGCAGGCCAGCTGGCAAGGCTGCAGGACGAGATGTCACGCCTGAGCCGCACGGCAACATCGCCGGAAGTGTTGTCCGCCTTGCGTGTGCTCGATCATAAACTGGTACAGCTCGAGCACTCCCCCATCGCAGGTGCGCAGTTCGAGCGCTTGATGACGGAGATGGCCTCGATCAGGGCAGGTCTCCACCAGCAGCGCGCCGGGGCGTCCCCTGACTTCGCCACCTTCGAACGTCATTTCGAATCGATCGAGAGCCGCCTTGAAGCCATCACCGACAAGGTGATGACCATGCGCGCCTCAGGCGGACGTGACCTGCGCAGCCAGAAATCGGTCGAAAATGCCATCGAGGAACTCAAGGCTCTGGTCCGAACCAGTGCTGCTCCCGGGAACGATGGCCATGTGATCAGCGCGTTGCAGGCTCTGGAACAGCGGTTGGCTGCGATGGAGCGCGCCCCACAGGAACTGGCCACACGGTTTGACCGCTTTCAGACCCTTGAAGACAAGCTTGACGCCATCCAGCAGGCTCCCTCGGATATCACGCGCCGCCTCGATCAGCTCCAGTCCCTGATGGCCGAGCGGCCTGCTCCAGCCGCTGCCCAGTCGGGCAATATCGAGGCTTTGCTTGGCAATCTTGCGGCGCGGGTGGAAAGCCTGCAGCAAGGCCCCGGCGATGACCTGGCTTTCGACAGGCTGCACCAGGATATCCAGGCCCTCAGCCGGAAGCTCGAAGGGCTGCCGATGGCGCAGCAGAGCCAGGGCATCTCCGATGTCAGTGGGCTGGAACGTTCGATCAGCAATCTGTTCCAGCAGCTTGACGGCATCAAGGCTGACATCGGCACCACCGCCGAGCACGCCATGCGCCGTGCCGCGACCGATATCCTCAGCAAGGCCCCGCCGATGTCCACGGGGGGCATGGCTGAAAACGTCCAGGTGCAGCGGGCGCTCTCCGATATTCACGTGGCCCAGCAGGAAGCCGAGCGGCGCACCACGGAAACGCTGGGTGCCGTTCACGACACCCTGCAGAAAGTCGTTGACCGCCTCGTCGACATGGAACGGGACATGAAGCAGCGGGAGCAGTTCCCCGCCATGCCTGCTCCACACCGCTCCTTGCCAGACCCTGATGGCATGCCGCCGGTTCGTCCGTCGCTGCCGTTGCAACAGGCGGTGCATGCGCCCCCAATGGCAGCGTCCTCGACACTCGCGACAATCGCTGCGATGCCCATGCCGATTCTGGGGGAAACGCCGTTCGAGACGGCGCAGGGCTCTGCCAGCCTGTCGGCCCCGCTGCAGCCACCCCTCCCGGGCGGGGGGACAGGGTATGGCCCTGGTCCAATGCCGCTCAAGCCGCTGACGACGCATCCCCTGCCGCCCCTTGGCGCAGTGGAGCCCCCTGCGGCACAGCCTGAGTCCACCCGTCACGAACAGGCAGAACGGGAGATTGCCAGACAAGAGCTGGCGCGACAGGAGCCCGCCAAGCAGGCCACCACAATTCACGACACCATTGCCAGCATGCGGGCACACCGCATCGCGACGACTCCGGTTCCTCCAACCACCGAGCCTGGCAGCAAGAGCGCTTTTGCCTCGGCCATCGCGGCGGCCAAAGGGGCCGTTGCGGGCATCGAGCTCGGCAGGGGCAAGGACAGCTACGACAGGGGAAATGGTGGCATGTCCGACGCGGCATACCCGCCGACGCACGCTCCATCGGGCACCGGGGGCGCACCGCCCCCCCTGCCGTCAGCCAACACATTGCACGAGCCGCTCGATCTGCCGCTTGAACCAGGATCAGGACGACCAG
>JANNFV010000369.1:0-2546 GCA_031380285.1 Hyphomicrobiales bacterium
AGCAGATTGTAGTCGATCTGCTCCATCAGCTGCCGCTCGGAACGCACCGAGAAGAAAGCCTGCAGCAATGTCGCCCGCAGCAGCATCTCCGGCGGGATAGAAGGCCGCCCCATCCCCGAATACAACGCCTCAAAACGCCCGTTCAGCCCAGCCAGCGCCTCGTCAGCCAAGGCACGGATTGCTCGCAAAGGGTGATCCGCCGGAACGCGCTCTTCCAGCCGGATATAGCTGAACATCCCCTCAACCCGATCATCCCGTCCGCGCATCGCAAATCACTCCAAATCCGAAGATCGAGTGAATCACAAAACCCAAAAATCGTGGAGCCTATTTCAGCAGCCTGCTAAACCCGTTGCATCTCCGCCAGATCCCAGTACAGCCCCGCCATGATCGCCAGACCTTCCTTCACCACGCTCAGCGGAACGTGCTCGTTGGGCGCGTGCTGCGAGCAGGCCGGATAGGAGTGCGGGCACCAGATCGTCGGCAGCTCAAGGATATCGGTGAAGATGTCGTTGGGCAGCGACCCGCCGAGATTGGGCAGGATGGCAGGCTTTTCACCATGGGTCCGCGTGATCGAACCCACCGCAAACCGCACATAGGGATGCTCGGGATCGAGCCGCGTCGCCGCGAACATCTCGTCGCGGGACGGCCCGATCTGCACCCGGGCAAAACCCTGGCGATCGAGAAACCGGCGCAGCGTGCCCAGCATGTCGCTGGTGTCGACGCCGACCACAAAACGCAATTGCATCCGTGCCCAGGCGCGGGGCGGAATGGCATTGACTGGCGCGTCGGGGTTGCCTGATGTGAACGCCAGCACCTCCAGGTTGCACCAGCCGAATACCTTTTCCGCCAGGCTCAGACCAGGCTCGCCCCACCATGGCTCCAGCGGTGGGCCACCTTCGTCCGATGTCACCGCGATATCGGCGAGCACGCGCCTGACGCTGTCGGGGATATGCGTCGGCACGAATTCCGGCACGCGGATCTGGCCGGTCGGCCCCACCAGGCTGGCGATGGCATGGGCCAGCTCGATCGCGGGGTTGGAAATCAATCCGCCCCAGTTGCCGGAGTGATGACCACCCTCGCGGGCATCGATCCACAGGTCGAAGTTGAAGCCGCCACGTGCCCCCATGAACAGCGTCGGGCGCTTCGCCGAAAGACGCGGGCCATCGGAGGCCACCAGCACGTCGGCACGCAGCGCCTCGCGGTGCTGCTGGCACACTTCGCGCAGGCCGGGTGAGCCCATCTCCTCACCCATCTCGATCAGGTATTTCGCGTTGAAACCAAGCCGACCGCGTGTCTCCAGCACGGCCCGGAGCGCGGTCATGTTGATGGCGTGCTGGCCCTTGTTGTCGACCACGCCGCGCCCATACCAGCGGTCGCCCTTCTCGACGAGGGTCCAGGGCGAAAGGCCATCCGCCCATTCCGCATCCATGCCGCGGATGACATCGCCATGGCCGTAGCCCAGCACGGTGAGCGCCTGCGGGTCTTCGATCCGTTCCGCCAGAAGAAACGGCCCATGGCCGCGTGGATTGGCAATGATCTGCGTCGTGAAGCCCATGGACTGGAAGTCCGGGATCATCTCGTCCGAGAGATAGCGGGCGAGGTCGGCAGCACGTGCGGGGTTCTGGCTCTCCGTTGGGATGGCGATGCGGCGGGCGAGCATCGCCTTGAACGCGCCTGACGTGAAGCTTTCGGTAGAGCGTGCGATGGCAGCGTCGCGGGTCATGGGTTGCTTTTCCGTTGTACGTGCTTCGAGACGGCGCTTCGCGCCTCCTCAGCATGAGGAGTGTTGAGAATTGCAGGGCAAAAGAGTCCCTCATGCTGAGGAGCGCCAAAGGCGCGTCTCGAAGCACGCACAACGCTCATGCAGCAGCACATCAGTGCGTGTCCCAATCCGGCGCCAGCACGTCGCGCAGGCCGTCACCCATGAGGTTGATGGAGAGCACGAGCAGTGCCAGCGCCGAGCCGGGAATGGCGATGAGCCAGAACGAGAAGAACATGTAGCTCTTCGCCTCCGAGATCATCAGGCCCCAGGAGGGCAGGGGCGGCTGTACGCCAAGGCCGAGAAATGACAGGGCGGATTCCAGCAGGATGGCGCTCGCCGCCTCCACCGTCGCCACCACGATGAGCTGCGGCATCACGTTGGGCAAGACGTCCTTGAGAAGGATGCGCGGCGTGGTGGAGCCCAGAGACTTGGCGGCATCGATATATTCGAGCGCCCGCACCTGTTGAGTCGCCGCCCGCATCACCACGGCGAAGCGATCCCATTTCAGCAGGCCCAGCACGCAGATCACCACCGTCAGCGAGCCGCCCACCATGGCGACGACAGCGAGCGCGACCAACACCACGGGCAAGGCGAGCCGCGCCGTGATGACGAACATGATGGCCATGTCGATGCGGCCACCGAAATAGCCCGCAAGCACACCCATCACGGTGCCGATCAGGCCCGACACCACCATGACCGACAACCCGATCAGCAATGAAATGCGTGCGCCGTAGAGCAGGCGCGAGAGATAATCCCGGCCCAGATTGTCAGTCCCCAGCGGGTG
>JANNFV010000401.1:0-8221 GCA_031380285.1 Hyphomicrobiales bacterium
GGCCTTGGTCTCGAGCGCCGCGAACACCTCCTGGAAGGCCATGGGTACGGCGTTGGTGCCGAGCGTTTTGAACGTGTCAAGGAATATGTTGTTTTGCATCACGCGCACCTTGAGGCCGGGGAAATCCTCGACCTTGTTCACGGGCTTCTTGGAGTTGGTGAGCTGGCGGAAGCCGTTCTCCCAGTAGGAGAGATTGATCAGGCCAGCAGCGGGCATCTTGTCCGTCATCACCTTGCCGAAAGCACCGTCAAGGATGGCATCGGCTTCCTTTTCGTTGGCGAACAGGAAGGGGAGGTCGAAAGCGCCCAGTTCCGGCACGATGCCGACGAGGGGCGAGGTCGATGTAACCACCATTTCCTGCGTGCCGGAGCGCAGCGCCTGCGTCGCCTGCAGATCGCCGCCGAGGGCCGAGCCCCAGAACGATTGCAGCTTCATCTTGCCGCCTGACTTGGTGGCGAGACATTGCGTCATCACCGTCAGCCCGTTGCCGATCGGATGATCGGAAGTGACACCGTTGGAGACGCGGATGGTGCGTTCGGTGAACTGCGCATTGGCGGTTCCCGTCATCAGCGCCATCGCGCCAACGGCGGCCAGAAGTGCGGATTTCAGCATGGTATTTCCTCCGTTTGTTGTGGGTTCTGCGACCCGTCAGTAGCCCAGCAATTGCTGGACGAATTCTCCAAATCCGATCCGGCCCTGGAACAGGCGGAACGGGGCCATCACCAGAGGTGGCCAGAGCACCAGGATAAACAGCACGATGCTCTGGGCAATCAGGAACGGGTTCACGCCCTTGATCACGTCCGTCATCGATACCTTCGCCACGCCCGAGACCACGTTGAGCACGATACCGACGGGTGGCGTGATCAGGCCGATGGCGTTGTTCATGATGAAGAGCACGCCGAAATAGATCGGATCGATGCCCGCCTGCTTGACGATGGGCATCAGAACCGGCGTCAGGATCAGCACGGTCGGTGCGAAATCGAGCGCGGTGCCGACGACCAGTACAAGGACCATCAGAATGATCATCAGGACCATCTTGTTGGAGACGAATTGCTGCAGGAAGCCACCGATCTCGCCAGGGATATCCGCAGCCGTGATCAGCCAGGATGAAATCAGCGCCGCAGCCACCAGGAACATGATCATGGCCGTCATCTTGGCGGCTGAAACCAGCAGGCCATAGAGCTGGTTGAACTTCAGTTCCTTGTAGATGAAGAGGCCGACGAACAGGGCATAGACCGTGGCGACAACCGCGGCCTCGGTCGGTGTGGCCCAGCCGAAGCGGATGGACCCCAGGATGAAGATCGGCATCGCCAGCGCGAACGCCCCGTCCTTGGTGGCCTGCCAGCGTTCGGTCCAGCTGCGCTTGGGATAGGGGCGCAATTCTTCCTTGCGGGCCACCCACCACCAGGCAAAGACGAGGCTGACGCCCATCAGGACGCCCGGAAAGACGCCAGCAACGAAGAGCTGCGGGATCGAGACATTGGCGGCGACGCCGAAGATGACGAAGCCGATGGAGGGCGGAATGACCGGGGCGATGATGCCACCCGCGGCGATCAGTCCAGCGGATCGCGGCACATTGTAGCCCGCGTCCTTCATCATGGGGATCAGGATGGCCGCCAGTGCAGCCGTATCTGCCGCAGCCGAACCGGACAGCGAGGCCATGATGATGGCTGCGATGATGGCAACATAGCCCAATCCGCCATGGCGGTGGCCGATGAGGGCGAGCGCGAAGTTGACGATGCGCTTGGACAGGCCGCCCGCATTCATCAACTCCCCCGCCAGGATGAAGAAGGGGATGGCCAGCAGGATGAAGCTGTCGGCACCGTCCAGCATCTTCTGCGCGATGACCTGCGCGTCAAAGGCGGGATAGATGCCCATGGCCACCATCCAGCCCATCAGCGCCATGCCGCAGACCATCAGGGCGAAGGCACAGGGCATGCCCAGCGCCATGGCTCCGCAGAGCGAGAACAGAAAGACGAGGACGGTCATTCGAGTTTGCCCTTGAGGCTGTGGACAACGTCCTCGTTGGAGAACTTGCCGGTGAAGGCATCGAGTTCACCCGCACGAAGACGGCCCGTGAGAGCGCGGACCAGACGCAGGACCGTCATCCAGCCGATACCACCGGCCGTGAAGAATCCGACACCGAAGACGAGCAGCATGTTCATGCCCGAGACGGGGGCGATGTTGGTGGCGTGCAGCGGGGCTTGACGCCATGTCCCCCAGAAGAAGACGGCGCAGCACAGGAACACCAGCAGGTCCGACAGGATCATGCAGACAACCTGGCCTTTTGGACCAAGCGTGCCGACGAAGGCATCGACACCCAGATGGGCGTTTTCGCGCGCCACGACGACAGCGCCGATGAAGGTGAGCCAGACGAAGCAGAAGCGGCTCATCTCCTCGGAGATCTGGATGCCGTCATCCAGGAACCAGCGCATCATGACATTGCCGAACACCATGATCACCATGGCGACCAGAAGCACCACGAGCAGGAACTCCATGGCCTTGAAGAAATTGTCTTCAAGCCGCTGCATGGCGTCCTCCATCGACAAAGATGAAATCGTCCTGGGTCATGTCGGTCTCCACGTCGTGACGGGCTGAGGCAATCAGCCTGCGGATCGCGGCTTCCGCCCGATCAGGATTGCCTGCGGCAATGGCCTGCACGACTGCTTCATGCAGCGGCAGGGAGGAGCGCGCACTGGCCCGGCTCTTTACCGAGAACTGGAAGGACACGCGCAGCAGCGCATCCACGGCTGGCGTCAGCGCCACGAAGAACTGGTTGTGGGTGGCGGCCAGGATCGCCTCGTGGAAGGTGAGGTCGGCCTCCAGATAGCCGCCTTTGCCGTTGTCGACGGCGTCGACCATGCCCTGATAGCCAAGGCGGATGGCGGTGATGTCGGCGGCGTCGGCGCGCAGGGCCGCAAGTTTGGCCGCCTCGGGTTCGATGGCGAGGCGCAGTTCCAGAATGTCGCGGACGAAGGCCTTGTCGACGCCAGCCTCAAGCCGCCAGCGGATCACGTCAGGGTCGAGCAGGTTCCAGTCGGCGGGTGGGCGGGTGCGTGTGCCGGTGCGCGGGCCAGTCACCAGCATGCCCTTGGCGACAAGCGTCTTCACCGCCTCTCGGAGGATGGTGCGGCTGACGCCCATGACGGCGCACAGCTCTCCCTCGGTCGGCAATTGCGACCCCATCCCGTTGTCTCCCCCTATGATCATCGCTGCAAGCCGATCAACGACGGCAGCGTGAAAGCTCTTTGGCCTCATGAGGGATAGGTAGTATCATATGATGATTGGAGTCAATCTATGGGAAAATGCGTAGCGAGAGATGCTGGCCTTGGGGCGTTCAAACCCGTGCCATCACGCCCTTGATGCGGGCGATGAAGCCCTGGCGCTGCTCCAGCGTTGCGATGTTCATGTGATACAGCGCGTGATACTCGATCTTCGCCTTCGCCTTCATCAGGCGCGGCAGATAGCGCGTGATGATCTTGCGCGGTGGGTCGCCGACATAGAAGGCCACCCAGCGGGGTCGCCCATAGGTCGAGATGCCGATGACATGGCGGATGTTGGTCAGCATCGGCTTGACGTTCTTCGGGTCGGAAAGGTCGAAGGACACGCCCGGCATCAGCATACGGTCGAACCAGCCCTTGAGCATGGCGGGCAGGCCGAAACACCAGGTCGGGAACTGCACCACCAGGACCTCGGCACTTTGCAGGCGGCGCACATGATCCTCCAGGCCGGCCTGGTTTTTCGTCACATCGTGATAGTTCCGCCGACGCTCAGCCGTGAGGACGGGATCGAAGCCCTCGGCATGAGATCGCAGAGATCGACCTCGTGGCCTTTCGCCCTCAGGCTGGCGACGGCCTCCCGCATGATCGCGGCATGGAAGCTGTCGTCGAGCGGGTGGCAATAGAGATAAAGGATGCGCATGGTCGTGCGCTACTCCGCTGCCAGCGCGCGTGCGCCTTCCAGGCTCGGCAATCGCCCCGGATTGAGCAGAAAATGCGGGTCGGCCTCACGCTTCAGGCCCTCCTGATCGGCCTTGATGCGTTTCCAGCCCGTACCCTCCAGCGTGTAGATGTGGGGATTGGAGACCTTGAGCCCGTTGGCTTCGAGCTTCGCCATGATCTCATGGAGTCGCTCGGGCGTGGTGAATTTGACCATCGGCAGGGCTGAATAGGTGAACCCGGCATACCGCTTCTGGAATTCGAGATGCCACCAGATCTCGCCCTGAAATTCCTGCTCCGCCCAGGCCAGCGCCTCGATGTTTTTCCCCATCGGAAAGAGCACCTGCAGATAGGTGATGGCGGGATCGACCTTGAGCGCACGCAGCGTCGTGTGGTTCCAGCAGAACTCGTAGAGCGGCGGGATTGCGGCATCATGGCCGAACGCCGCTGCTTCCGCTTCGGCGGCGTTGCGGGTGTAGGTGATCGCGCCGCCGAACGCCCTGGCATGAACAGCAACCGCCCAGAGTTGCGGCTCAGACGCCATGACGATGACGAACGCCTTGTCATCCGCGATGAAGGGCTGAATGCGCTTGCAGTAGCGGGCGATGCCGGGCGCGTGGACGGAGATCAGCTTCTTGGCCACGATCTGGTCCTCGGCCAGCGCCTGCCCGAAGCGGGCGGCCTCCACCAGTGTATCGAAGACCACGATGGCTTCCGCCCAGTCCTGCCGTGGCGCGGTCGGTATGGTCACATCAAGCACGATGCCGTTGACGCCGTAGGCATGGACCGCCTTCATGCAGTCCGGTCCTTCGAGCGTGATCAGGCGTGGCGTCTCCTCCATGGTGAGCAGCGTCATGGCCTGCACGGCGCCGCCATCGCCGATCTGCCCCCAGGTGATCGAGCCTGCTCCTGCCGCACCGCCGCAGATGAAGCCGCCGATGGTGGCGGTTGCGCGTGTCGAGGGAAAGATGCGCAATTCCCAACCTGTGGGCTTCAATTCGCGGTCGATCTCCAGCATCAGCTTGCCTGCTTCCACCTTGACCAGGCCGGGGCGTATCTCGAGGATGCGGTCGAGGCCGGTCATGTCGAGGACGATGCCGCCATCGAGCGGAATGCACTGGCCGTAATTGCCGGTGCCACCGCCCCGTGTGGTCAGCGCAACGCGACGCCGGGCCGCCAGGGCAACGGTGCGGATGAGTTCCTCGCGGTTGCGGGGGCGCACGATGGCGAAGGCGCGTTTGTTTTCCAGCAGAGGCTTGAGGATCGGCGAGAACCAGAAGAAATCCCGCGACTTCAGCTTGATCGTTCCGGGGTCGGTGGCGACAGGGATGTCGCCCAGATCGGCGATGAATTGCTGGAGGGTGAGCGTGTTCATGAGGTTGAGACTGTCGTGAGCGTCCCTTCTCCCCGCAGCCGGGGAGAAGGGCAGGATGAGGGGCGAGGTGGGCTTTTTCTGCGTGTCATCACCATGCCCCTCACCCTAACCCTCTCCCCGTGAAGACGGGGAGAGGGGATTATAGAGCGCGCCAAGATCAAAGGCATGCACATCCTGCAGCAATTCGATCATCTTGTCCGTCACGGTGTCGATGGTCTGACGGCCCTTGTCAGGCGTGGCGATGGAGGCATCGCCCACCGTGCCATGGGCACCCAGGTCTTGCGCGATCCAGCCGAAGGCTGCCGTGCCATGCGCCCGCAACTGCTTGTGGCTTTGCACCAGCCGCTCCTGAAGCGAATGGAACTTTTGCGTCTGGTCCATCTTCACCAGATCAGGCGTCAGCGCAAGCATGACGGATGTCTCCATGTCTCCCCCGTGGATGCCGTAGGCCTGCTCCCATTCGCTGTAGAGGTTCGGCGGCTGGCCGAGGCGCGACCAACTGGCGACAACCACCAGCATGTCGTGGCGCACCCGCAATTCCCGCGCCACGATGTCCAGCACGGCGATGTTGCCGCCATGGGAGTTGGCGAGCACCAGCTTGCGCACTCCGGCGCGGCGCACGCTCTCGCCGATCTCGATGATCACCCGGGCCAGCGTGTCATAGGAGAGGGTGAGCGTGCCGGGCGAATGGATATGTTCGTTCGACTTGCCCACTGTCTGTGTCGGAAGCACGGTGACGGGCAGGCCGGCTGGCAGCTTGCGCAGCATCGCCATCACATTGCCTTCGCCGATGGTGGTGTCCGTCGCCACGGGCAGATGCGGGCCATGCTGCTCGATGGCACAGACCGGCAGCAGCGCGATCCAGCCTGATGTGTCCGAGGTCGCAAAATCGACTGTCGTCATGTCCTTCCAGAAGGGGCGGGGCAAGGACTGGCGGTGTGTTGTGGTCATGACCGAAGCCTCAATTCTCGCGCTTCAGGGCGCTTTCATGCCAGCGCCGGAGCGCGAGATGCGAGACGAAACTCGTCACCAGAAAAATCGCAATACCGGTGAGCGAAATCATCACCAGGGCCGCGAACATGCGGGGTATCTTGAGCTGGTAGCTGGCCTCGAGAATGCGGTAGGCGAGGCCCGAGGCGCTGCCACCGGAACCCGCGACATATTCCGCCACGACGGCACCGATCAAGGCGAGGCCACCTGCAATGCGCAGGCCCGACAGGAAGAACGGCATGGCTGCGGGCAGCCGGAGATAGCGCAGGCCCTGCCAGCGGGAAGCGCCATAGATCTGGAACAGGTTCAACAGGTTGTGGTCCACCGAGTTCAGGCCGATGATGGTGCTCGACAGGATGGGGAAGAAAGCCACGATCCAGGCGCAGATCAGCAGCGACAGATTGATGTCGCCGACCCAGATGATGATGAGAGGCGCAATCGACACCACCGGCGTGACCTGCAGGATGATGGCATAGGGGAGCAGCGACTTGTCCAGCCATTTCGACTGGGTGAAGATGATCGCGAGCGCCACGCCGATCGACACTGCCGCGATGAGTGCTGCGAAGGTGATGCGCAGCGTGATCCACAGCGACGTCGACAAGGTGTCCCAATCCGCGACCAGGGTCTTCGCCACCAGGATGGGACCGGGCAGGACATAGGGCGGGATGTCCTTGTAGCGGACCATGAATTCCCAGCCCGCAAGGAACAGCACGCCCATGGCCAGCGGTGCCAGGATGTTGGGCCAGACCGAGACGGGCACGCCCAGAATGCGCCGCTCAACGGCGAACACCGGCATGGCCTCGGCATCAGTGCCATCATGCGCCGGGGTGATGCTGCGTGGATCGATAGCTGCGTCACTCATGCAAAGTCACTCATGCCTGAATGGCCTCCTTCAGCTTGTCGGATGCCAGGCGGCACAGGTCGGCATAGATGGGCGAGGTGCGGAAGGTTTCCGAGCGCGGATAGGGTGCGCTGACATCAAGGTCTGCCATGATGCGGCCGGGTCGCGCCGCCATCACCACGATGCGCTGCGAGAGATACACCGACTCGAAGACTGAATGGGTGACGAACACCGCCGTGAAGCGATTCTTCCACCACAGTTCGAGCAGATCATCGTTCAGCCTGTGCCGGGTGATTTCATCGAGGGCGGCGAAGGGCTCGTCCATCAGCAAAATGCGTGGCCTGGTTACCAGGGCGCGGGCGATGGAGACACGCATCTTCATGCCGCCGGAAAGTTCACGCGGAAAGGAATTCTCGAAACCCTTGAGGCCCACGAGTGCCAGCATCTCGGCGGAGCGCTCATGGGCCTCGCTCTTCTTCATGCCTTTCAGGATCAGCGGCATCGCCACATTGCCGATGGCGCGTGACCAGGGCATCAGTGTCGGGTCCTGGAAGACGAAGCCCAGGTCACGGTCGCGCTCGGCATGCCCCTCCGTGTCATGCGGATTCAGCGGCCAGTCGATCACGCCCGCGCTGGGCTGGCTGAGGCCGGAGATCAGGCGCAACAGTGTGGATTTTCCGCAACCCGAAGGCCCCAGTAGGCTGACGAATTCACCCTGCCTGAGGTCGAGGTTCACGTTGCGCACGGCGAGCGTGCCGTTGGCGAACTGCTTGGTGATCTGCTTGATGGAAATCAGAGGTCGTGCGGCTTCGCCGCCGACGGGCAACGCCGGGGAGTGTGCCCCGGCGCTGGTTGTCATCGGTGCAGCCCCTTCGCTCAAGCGCCGATGCCCTTGTTGACGAAGTCGAGGCTGTAGGCCTTCTTGATGTCGAGACCGGCGGGGAAAACGCCCGCTTCGGTCATCTGGTTGTAGAAGCGCAGCCAGCGTTCGTCGGTCATGGCACCCACGCCGAGCTTCAGCGCATCGCCGGAGCGCACGATGCCATACTGGTTCATCACCTTGATGGCATGGGCAAT
>JANNFV010000461.1:0-5217 GCA_031380285.1 Hyphomicrobiales bacterium
TCTCGTGCTATCGGCGATGAAGCCGGACCAGTTCCGCGTCACCCGCAGCCTGCAGATCAACGCACCTGCCACCACCATCTACGCCAACATCGTCGATCTGGAGCGCTGGCCCCTGTGGTCGCCCTGGCAGGAGAAAGACCCCGCCATGAGCCAGAGCTTTGGCACCCTCAGACAGGGCGTCGGCGCGACCATGGCGTGGGATGGCAACAAGCAGGTCGGCAGCGGCCGCATGGAGGTGATTGAGGCCGCGCCACCCGGTCAAGCTGCCCTCAAGCTGAGTTTCTTCAAGCCCTTCAAGGCCGAGAACCGGGCTGAATTCAGGCTCAATGAGGACGGCGCGGGCACCACGGTCAACTGGACCATGACCGGCCCGGCGCCGCTCCTGTCGAAGGTGATGGACACGCTGATGAACATGGACCGCATGATCGGCCGCGATTTCGAGCAGGGCCTGGCCAATCTCAAGCGGATCAGCGAGGGCTGAGCGGAGCCATGACAATCATAAGGGTGTCATGACCGCTTGCTCCAGCGGCGTTTGCACAGGAAGATAGTGTCGACAGTCGAAAGGTTGCACCCATGACACCCGTCCGTTTCGGCAACACAGGCATGAAGGTCTCGCCCCTCTGTTTCGGCACCATGACCTACGGTGATCCCAAATGGCGGGAATGGGTGCTGCCTGAAGAGCAGGCCCTGCCTTTCTATAAAAAAGCCTATGAGGCCGGCATCACCTTCTGGGATACGGCAGACATGTATTCGCTTGGTGCCTCTGAAACGATCACGGGCAGGGCAATCCGGCAATTTGCGGCCAGGCGCGACGAAATCGTGCTCGCCACCAAGGTCTACAACCCCACGGGCCCGGGGATGAATCAGAAGGGCCTCTCCCGCAAGCACATCATGGAAGCCGTCGATGCCTCGCTGAAGCGGTTGGGAACCGATTACATCGATCTCTACATAATTCATCGCTATGACTATGACACACCCATTGAGGAGCAGGTCGATGCGCTGAACGACGTGGTGCGGGCGGGCAAGGCGCTCTATCTCGGCGCGTCCTCCATGTGGGCCTGGCAGTTCATGAAGCTGCTGGCGGCCCAGCGCCGGAACGGCCTTGCCGAATTCGTGTCGATGCAGAACTATTACAACCTCGTCTACCGCGAGGAAGAGCGCGAGATGATGCCGCTATGCGCCGCCGAGGGCAAGGCCCTGACACCCTGGTCGCCTTTGGCGCGCGGCTATCTCGCGGGCTCGGGGCTCGCGGCGAAGGCAACGAACGAAACCACGGTGCGCGGGCGTACCGACAGCGTCGGTGACATGCTGAAACTCGGCACGGCGCAGGATGAGGCGATCCGCAGCCGGGTTATCAAGGAAGCGGCCCGCCTCGGCATCAAGCCAGCCGTGCTGGCGCTGGCCTGGGTGATGTCGAAACCTTTTGTCACCGCACCCATCGTCGGCGCATCGAAGCCGCATCACCTCGATGATGCCATCGCCGCGCTGTCGCTCAAGCTCGACGAGAAGACGATCAAGCGGCTGGAGGAGCCCTACCGACCCAAGCCGGTTGTGGGGATTGTGTGATTCATGCCTTCTCCCTCGGGAAATGGCAAAACACCCCACAGCCGTTGTTCCTCGGTTTCCACCGCACCGGGCCTCGCCTGACGGATACGGGCGAGCGCAGCATCGCCTGCCTCTCCCCTCTCCACCAGCAAGCGCAGCGCCACCATGCCGGAGCGGCCAAGGCCGCCATGGCAATGCAGCAGCACGCTTTGACCTGCATCCAGCGCCGCATGGAGTTCCACGGCCAGCCTGTTCCATGCGTCCAACGACTGTGAGCCTGGCACCCCGAAATCGACAATCGGGAACGACCGCCAGGCGATGCCGGATGCGGCCAGCGCCCCGGCGAGTTTTCCCGCCCCAAGACGCGCCATCTCCTCGCCACCGGTGAGGGACACAACGAGCCGAGGCCCAAAGCGCCGCACCGCAGCAACATCCCCCGCGAGATCGCCGCTGCGGCCCGGCATGCGGCAAAGGCCGATGCGCCCGCCGCCCTCCGTCTCGACCACAGCGATTCCGAATGGTTCAATTGTCATGCCGCAGCTTAAATTCCATCTTGCCAGCGGCACAAGTCAGGTGTTGTCTGATCGTCCGGCGCATTGCAGGCCGAAAGGGAGAATTTCATGAAAGCGTTCATGGCAACCACATTCGCAACGGCACTCACGCTGTGCTCATCCGCCGCCATGGCGCAGATGACAGGCCAGTACAAGGTCTCGGGCGAAAACCCGGATGGCTCGACCTATCGCGGCGTGGCCCAGGTGGAGAAGACCGGCGACACCTACAAGGTGACCTGGAGGGTCGGCGGCGAGAACTTCATCGGCACCGGGATCGGCAGCCCCGAGGCCATCGCGGTGGGCTATCGCAGCGGCTCGCAGACCGGCATCGCGCTGATCGGCAAGGACGGCGAGTCCTACGGCGTGGTCTGGACCTATCTCAATGGCCGCAAGCTCGGCACGGAGAAATGGACGCGGGAATAACACGGCAGGCAAACCAGCGATCGAGCCA
Source organism: Hyphomicrobiales bacterium (assembly GCA_031380285.1). Taxonomy (GTDB): domain Bacteria; phylum Pseudomonadota; class Alphaproteobacteria; order Rhizobiales; family Beijerinckiaceae; genus JADCCX01. The sequence goes on from JANNFV010000461.1 coordinate 2,548, forward strand.
GTCCAGCCTGTAAACTGGGCTGGATTCTGTCCATTTCTGGCCGGATCAGCCTTTTTGTGGATCGGCGCGGCTTCCAAGGGTTGCGCTGAATGATCCGAATCAACCAAAAAATCCTCCTGTGATTTTCGGGATTGTCCATGTTGCTTGCTTGTCGTGACCTGCCTCAACTTGCCCTCGCGCTTGCCGTCGCCGGGCTCTGCGCCTGCACCTCGACGGAGCAACCTCCGCCCGGTGCCATCGGCTCATCCCTCGGCGTTCCCATCGTGGCCGGAGAACCGCCGCCACCAGGCTCGGCGCGCATCCAGCCGCAGGGCAATTTCCTGGCCCCGACGCCACCGCCTTTTGGCACCCCGCGCGACGCAAGGCCAGCTCCTGCCGCCCCGGTCTATCAGCGCACCAACGTCACCGAGCGCTCCACGCTGAGCCCGGATGGCTCCACGCTGCGCACGGAGCGCACGACCACAAGCGTCGGCTTCGATCCCAACAGGGCTGCGGGCGCGCTGGGTGCCCTCGTCTCGGCAGGTGCAGCCCAGGGCGGCATCGCGGGCGCCTGGCAGATGCAGTCATCGTCCAGCGGCGTGATGTGCTCGGTGTTTCTCTACGGCCAGCCCGGTGCATCCTCCGGGGCCGCGACGTCGAGCGGTTGCCCCGTTGGCGGCATCATGTCTGGCATCACCGACTGGAGCTATGACGGCGGACGGCTGACCATCGCCAAGGGCGGCTCGACCGCAATCACGCTCAACCAGATGGGACCGAACCGCTTCGACGGCACCGCGACCTGGGGTTTCCTGTCGACCCGGATCGCCCTCTACAGATAGGCAACGCAACCCGGTGCAGGCCTACTCGCCGACGCTGCCCGTGACCTCGTCGAGATCTTCCTTGTCGATCTCGTCATCCTTGAGCGGCAGGAATGGCCCTTTGCCCTGGCCGTAGAGCATGACAGGTGCGCCTGCGGTGCGTGTCGGAACCTGGGCAGGATAGGCCCGCCGCGGCGGTGCCTGGCGCAACTCCTCTGCCTCGCGCTCCGCAAGCGGATTGCGCGGCGCTGAGGGCAGTTGCGACGGACGATAGACTGGCAAGTTGCCCTGCCCCACGACGGCGGGCGGCATCAACCCCGAGGGATGGGCAGAAGCGAAGGCTTGCTGCTGCGGCGGCTGTCCCCGCGCCTCGGACATCTGCAGGTTCTTCGCCGGATCGATCGGGAACCCTTCATTGGGCGGTGGCACCGGCTGCGGATAGGGGCGGCAGATCGAGCGATCACCGCGCCTGCCATGCCTGGCCAGATCCATGTGCAGGTGATCATGGTGCAGCGCCACGCCCGGCCCCAGCACGGTGGCGAAATGCGAGCACGCCCCGCCATGCACCTCGCGCAGGAAATGCTGCTCCTCGAGCGCACCGTTCCACCCTTTCAGCACGGATATGATCGACCCGTCCTGCAGGCGAAACCCGCCGACATCGATGGCGTTGGCGAAGGCATGCTCGGAGTAGCGGGCCGTGGCCGTGCCATTGTTCATGCGGCGGCAGCTGTAGGTACCCATGGTCCGGAGTTCCACGACAGGTTGGCCAAAGCGCGCCATGGCGGCAGGCTGCACCACTTGCTCGAGCCAACGATCAACGGCGGAATACATGGGGCAGGTGAAGGTGCCTTCCTGATTGAGCTTGGTCAGCAGGCCACCGGTACGGCTGGCGCTGAACAGCCCGGGCGAGCTCGCCGTGATGTTGAGGTTGTCCATGGCGAAGGCCGACACCTTGACGGGATGATCCGCCCCGCAGGTGCCCGGCCCCTCTAGGGCTTTGGCAATCTTGACATAGGCCGTTTCCTTGACCTTGCCCGAGCGCAGGCAGGCGGCCTCGGCCTGCGAACGCCATTCCGCCCGCTGCTCTTTCTGATAGCGCGAGCAGCCGACCATGGAGAGGCCGAGCACCACCGCAACGCCAAGGGACACACCGAGGTTACGCAACATGATGCCACTGTTTTCGCAGCAAAATTGTAACGCTGCGCTAAGGAAGGCAGTTAACGCGGCTTAAACTGTGTTGAGCCTTGGTTAGGACATGTGGCGAAAATGAAACGGCGGTTGCCGCTTGCGATCCGCCATCGCGATTCCCATAACAGAAGCAGACCAGGCGACAGGAGCGACGGGACCATGGAAGGCAAGGCGCGATTCATTTTTCCCATTGCAATGGCCTTCTTCATGGCCTTGCTGATGACGGCGGTGATCACCTTCATCAACCTGGGTTTTCCCGCGAATTATTTCAGCCAGTGGATGAAAGCCTTTGCGGTGGCCTGGCCGCTGGCCTCCTGCGTGGCCTTCCTGGCGGTGCCGCTGGCGCGCCGCATCACGGCACAGATTGTCCGCGTGATCGGGCCTTGATCCATCGTTTTACAGAAAATTACTCACTGAAATCTGACACTTATCGATATGCTGCAGTGCAGCGACGTTTTCGTTTTGCAAGGCGATTTTGTTTCAGGTAGCATCTTGGTATCGCAAACAGGTCGGAGGCTACCCCATGGGTCTGACGCTGAAACTCGATATGCTGGCTGTGATGGCTGCCTTTGGTTTCCTGGGTGCCATCGTTTTCGGGGCGTTCTGAGTTCCTGCAGAAGATGTCCTTGTGAAGGACACTGTTCGAAGAGTTTCAAACCGTCGCGGATCGCTCCGCGGCGGTTTT
>JANNFV010000500.1:0-4158 GCA_031380285.1 Hyphomicrobiales bacterium
TTCAGCTTGCCGTCGGAACCAAACACCGCAACACCCTCCTTCAGGCTGTCCAGTGTTTCGTTCTGCACGCGCGACAGGGCCTTGAACTGGGTCTCCAGCGTCATGCGCTCGGTCATGTCGTCAAAAACATAGTTGATGCCACCATCGGGCGTCGGGTTGGCCACCACGCGCAGAATGCGGCCGTCTGGCAGATGCCAGAGATGCTCGGCGGTTTCCGTCGCCTGGTACCCCTCCAGCAATTCCCTTTTCCATGCCCGGAAATCGACCTGCTCGGGAATCCGTCGGCCGACTCGCAGCGAATCCAGGATTTCGCCATCCGATGGCCGCGTCTTAAGGAACTCAGCATCGAGCGACCAAAGCTTCTGATAGGCCGCGTTGTTGAAGCGCAACTGCTTCTTGCGGTCGAACATGGCGACGGCGATCGGCAGTTCGTTCAGCGTGCGCACATGGGTCGCCATCTCGGCTTCGAGCTGCATGCGCAGCGTCTCGGTTTCTGCGGCGTCCACGCCGATGCCGCCGGAGCCGAAGGGCGTGCGCACATCGGTGACATCGAGCATCGTCCGCTTGCCACTGATGATGGTGGCGACGCGGTTGCGATAGGCCCCGTCCGCGTTCTCGATGGCAATGCGCTCGCGCTGCGGCCGGTCGATCAGTTCGGCTCCCTTGCCGATGACCTCGTTGGGGTGCCGGCAATCCACCGCTTCGGCATAAGCCTTGTTGACCCAGGCCAGGCGACCATCGGTGTAGCGCAACCAGATCTGGTGCGGCACCGCGTCCAGCATGGCGTGCAGCGCCCCCATTTCGCCCGCCAGGCGACCGTATTTCTCTTCCGCCTTGATGCGCTCGAGGCGATCCCCGGAGACCTCACGGATGCGCATCACGGCACGACCGGTCACGGCGCGGCCATCGACCTCCAGCCGCTTGCCGGCAGTGCCATCCGCCGAGAGGGAAAAGCCTTCACCCTTCATCTTCAGCCGCTCGACGGCCTGCTCCAGGCGCTTGGCATCCGCCGATGGCAGCCATTGCGTAAAGCCGAGGATGCGCCGTGGTGCGCCCGCGCCGATGATCAGACCGATATCGCCCTCGATGTCGGGTTCTCCCGAGGCATTGCCCCAGGAAACGACGACATGCCGCTCCCCCGCCATGAAGATATCCGCCTGCTGCAGGCGAACCTGCAGGGCGCCGATTTCGGCATCCTGCGCAGCCAGCCGACGCGCCCAGCGTTGCCGGTTCACGATGTGCAGGATGCAGATGGTGGTGGTGAGGATGACCAGGCCGATGAAGATCAGCCCCAGGGGGCCGCTCATGTCAGCGACCAGTGGCTGAGCTTGTTCGCGCGTCAGGATCGACAGGCGCAGGCCGAAGTCGTTGGCCTGGGCCGCCGCAGGTGCGGTGAGCATGGGGGAGACGAGGCAGGTCGAAGCAAGTGAGGTCGCGGCCAGCAGGGTATGGCCCGTGCGCATCCCTGCGCCACGGCACTCCATTCCAGCGTTGCTGGCCTGTGTGGCCATGCACCCAACCTCGGTTCATTTTTTCAGGTCGCGGCGAAAAGCGGCAACCGAATCAGTCCGACACTACAGTTGCGGTGAGTCCGTGAGGAAGTGGTTAATCAAAAGAAAAAGCCCCGCCGAAGCGGAGCTTATGCAATGCAAAAAACAGAGCGGGAACAGACCAGAATCAAACCGGCCTCTGTCCACAGCCTGGGGACAACTCAGTAGCGGTAGGCTTCCGGCTTGAACGGTCCCTGCGCCTTCACGCCGATGTATTTCGCCTGCTCCTTGGAGAGCACGGTGAGCTTGGCACCGACCTTGGCGAGGTGCAGCGCCGCCACCTTCTCGTCCAAGTGCTTGGGCAGCGTAAACACCTTGTTGGCATAGGCCTTGTGGTTGTTCCACAATTCGATCTGCGCCAGCGTCTGGTTGGAGAACGAGCAGGACATCACGAAGGATGGATGGCCCGTGGCGTTGCCGAGGTTCACCAGGCGGCCCTGCGACAGCAGGATGATGCGGCGGCCCGACGGGAACTCGATCTCATCGACCTGCGGCTTCACGTTGTCCCACTTGAAGTTCTTCAGCGCGGCAACCTGGATCTCGCTGTCGAAGTGGCCGATGTTGCAGACGATGGCGCGGTGCTTCATGGCGCGCATGTGGTCGAGCGTGATCACGTCGAGGTTGCCGGTGGCGGTCACGAAGATGTCGGCGCGGGGTGCCGCGTCGTCCATGGTCACGACCTCATAGCCTTCCATAGCGGCCTGCAGGGCGCAGATCGGGTCAATCTCGGTCACCAGCACGCGGCAGCCGGCCTGGCGCAGTGATGCCGCCGAACCCTTGCCCACGTCGCCATAGCCCGCGACCACGGCGACCTTGCCGGACATCATCACATCGGTACCACGGCGCAGCGCATCGACGAGCGATTCACGGCAGCCATAGAGGTTGTCGAACTTCGACTTGGTGACGGAGTCGTTCACATTGATCGCCGGGAAGGGCAGGCGGTCGGCCTTAGCAAGCTCGTACAGGCGATGCACGCCCGTCGTGGTCTCTTCGGACACGCCCTTGATGGCGTCGCGCGTCTTGGTGAACCAGCCCGGGTTCTCCTTGAGGATGCGCTTGATGAGGGCGAAGAAGATCGTCTCTTCCTCGTTGCTCGGCTTCTTCAGGAAGTCGCCCTTGCCGGCCTCGGCCTCGGCGCCCAGGATGATCAGCATGGTCAGATCGCCGCCATCGTCCAGGATCATGTTCGGCGTACCGCCGTCGCCCCACTGGGCGGTCTTGTAGACGTATTCCCAGTAATCCTCGAGCGTCTCGCCCTTGATTGCGAACACAGGCGTGCCTGAGGCAGCGATGGCCGCCGCTGCGTGGTCCTGCGTGGAATAGATGTTGCAGGACGACCAGCGCACATCGGCGCCCAGCACCTTCAGCGTCTCGATCAGCACGGCGGTCTGGATCGTCATGTGCAGGCAGCCCGCGACGCGTGCGCCCTTCAGCGGCTTCTTGCCCTTGTGCTCTTCGCGGATCGCCATCAGGCCGGGCATTTCATCCTCGGCCATGTTGATTTCCTTGCGGCCATATTCGGCCTGGGTGATATCGGCGACGATGTAGTCCTTGGCGACCGGCATGGGATGCTCCTGAGTTGGTGCGTGCTCTGTTATGAGCGGCGCTATAGCAGGCAAGGGCTGGGGCGACAATAAGGATATAAAGATTTCTTTATGTGGTAAAAATTTGATCCTGGTTGACCAACTGCAGGGTCGTATTCTTAATATGGTGCAAGCACCGCAAGGTATTGTGCGCAGGAAATTGTCATGTCACGATCACTCCGTCTTTCAGTCGCAACAGGTGTCGCCTGCGGTCTGCTCCTATCGACCCTGGCCCGTGCCGCCGAAATTCGCGTGATGACATCTGGCGCTTTGGCGGCACCCTTCGCAGATATCGTGCCGGTATTCGAAAAGGCGACGGGGCACACGCTGGTGACCATCCTCGGCTCGTCGCAGGGTGGCGCAGCGGATTCGATCCCCGAGCGGCTGAAGCGCGGCGAGACGGCCCATGTGGTGCTGCTGGGCCGTGAATCGCTGGACAGCCTGGTGAAGCAGGGCGCAGTCACGGCAGGGACCGAGCGCGACATCGTGAGTTCGCGCATGGCCATGTCCGTGCGGCTTGGCATCCCCAAACCCGACATCAGCACGGTTGATGCCTTCAAAAAGGCGATGCTGGAAGCGAAATCCATTGCTTATTCCGCCAGCGTGAGCGGCACCTATCTCTCGACCGTCGCCTTCCAGCAACTCGGCATTGCGGATCAGGTTTTGCCCAAGGCGAAGCGCGTGATGAGCGAGCGCGTCGGCGCGGTGCTGGCGCGCGGCGAGGCAGATGTGGGCTTCCAGCAGATTAGCGAATTGTTGCCATTCTCCAAAACCACGCAGTTCGTGGGCGCATTGCCCGAAGGGGTGCAAAAGGTCACGCTGTTTTCGGCGGGCGTCACAGCCACCACGCCAGACCTTGCGCTGTCGAAACTGATGATCGATTTTCTGGCCTCAAGGGAAGCCCACCCCATGATACGCAAATACGCGCTCGACCCCGTCAGCGCCACGCGCGACGAGCAGAAACTGGCAGAAGCCTTTGCCCCGCAAGGCACGCTCAGGGCAGTGATCAATCTCGGCAATCCGGT
>JANNFV010000506.1:0-3520 GCA_031380285.1 Hyphomicrobiales bacterium
CGCGTCGTGACGAGGTAATAGATCAGCGGCGGCGCTTCTTCCCGGCGGCCTTCGCTTTCGGCTTTCTCGCAGCAGCCGGTATCGCAGTGGCGACCTCGACGATGCACTCGATCTCCACCGGAATGCCGTTGGGCAGCGAGCCCATGCCTACCGCCGACCGGGCATGCCGGCCGCGATCGCCCAGCACCTCGACGAACAGGTCCGAGCAGCCGTTGATCACCTTGGGATGATCGGCGAAATCCGGCGTGGCGTTGACCATGCCGAGCACCTTGATCACCTCGACGCGGTCGAGATCGCCGCCTGCCGCCTCCTTCATGGCGGCGAGCAGTCCGAGGCCGGTCAGCCTGGCGTGTTCGTAGGCCTGCTCCCAGGTGACATCGGCTCCCACCTTGCCGGTGGCCTGCGTGCCGTCCGGGCGCTTCGGCCCTTGGCCTGAGCAATAGACCATGTCGCCCACGCGCTTGAAGCGCACGTAATTGGCGATGGGGGCTGGCATCACGGGCAGCGTGAGATTGAGGGCCTTGAGGTTGGCTTCGGCGGGCATCAACGGCTCCATACTTTTCCTTCCCCCAAGGGGGAAGGTGCCCGCCGGATGGCGGGCGGATGAGGGAGAAGCCCGGCGCTGGTGGTTCTCCCTCATCCGTCAGGCTCCGCCTGACACCTTCTCCCAAAGGAGAAGGAAAGAAAAGATGTTACACCCGCCTGAATTTATTCGACCGCTTCGGATGCCACCACTTGCCCTTGAGCACGACGCCTTCCGACACGATCTTGCGGTCGCCGATGAGATGCTCCCCCACCACATCGACATAATCGAACTTGCCGTCCTTCACCGTGAGGATGGTGGCGTCGCCCAGCGATCCCGGCTTGAGCGAGCCGTATTCCGTGCGTTGCAACATCATGCCCGCGTTCAGCGTGGATGCCGCGACCACATCATAGAGGCTCATGCCCATGCAGAGGAATTTCGACATGGTGGTGACCTGGTCGAAGGCGGGGCCATCGATGCAGCGGATATGCACGTCGGAGGAGATGGTATCGGGATAGAAGCCGTTGGCCAGCATGGCGCGGGCCGTCTTGAAGGCGAAGGAGCCGCCGCCATGGCCGATGTCGAACAGCACGCCGCGCTTGCGGGCCGCGAGCACCTCCTGCTTCACCGTGCCCTGCGCGGTGCAGGGCGCGTTGGGGAAGGGGCGGAAGGCGTGGGTCAGCACGTCGCCGGGACGCAGCATGTCCAGCACCTCCTCGTAGGACGGCGGGGGATGGTCGATATGCGCCATCAGCGGCATGCCGACCTGCTCGGCCACCTGCAGCGCTGCGTTGAGCGGAGCGGTCCCCTGGTCGCCGGATGAGTGCCTGCCCACACGCACCTTGATGCCGACGATGAGATCACGATTGGCGTCTGCCACCTCGGCGCATTCCGCCGGTGCCATCATGCGGACATCCTCGCTCTCGCCCACCATCACGGTCTTGGAGAAGCCGTAGATGCCCGCGAACGAGACATGGAGATAAGCGAGAATACGGGCCTCGGAGCGCTCGATCACATGCTCGCGGAAGCCGCGCCAGTTGCCCGGCCCGGCGCTGCCTGTGTCGACCGAGGTGGTGACGCCCGAGGTGCGGGCGAATTTGTCGGGATCGATGCCCAACGAGGTGCCGCCCCAATAGACATGGGTGTGCATGTCGATGAGGCCGGGCGTGACGATGTACCCCGAGACATCGCGGGTTTCTGTCGCGCCGGAAAGGTTGGGCTTGCACGCCGCCACCTTGCCATTGCTGAAGGCGACATCCATGACACCGTTGATCTTCTGCGACGGGTCGATGACATGCCCGCCCTGGAGGATGAGATCATAGGCCATGGGTGAACGTTCTCCGTGCGGTTGCGTCACGGATATTGGACGGGGATGCGGGGCTTTGGGAAGGGGAAATCTTGTTAAAACCCCTCTCCCGCTTGCGGGAGAGGGACAGACTGCCGAAGGCAGGCAGGGTGAGGGCAAGCACAATTGACCGTTGCCCTCATCCGGCCTCGCTGCGCTCAGCCACCTTCTCCCGCAAGCGGGAGAAGGGAAGGCACTACTCCGCCGCTTCCACCCGCTTCACCGGTCCCCGTGCGGCCCGCTGGCGCTTCAGCAGGTCCGCCACCAGGAACGCCATCTCGATCGCCTGCTCGGCGTTGAGCCTTGGATCGCAATGCGTGTGGTAGCGGTCGGCAAGATCGATGTCGCTGATCGCCCTGGCACCGCCGGTGCATTCCGTCACGTTCTTGCCGGTCATTTCCAGATGGATGCCGCCTGCATAGGTGCCCTCCGCCTCGTGCACGGCGAAGAAGTTCTTCACCTCGCCGATGATGCGGTCGAAGGGGCGTGTCTTGTAGTTGTTGCCCGACGTGATGGTGTTGCCGTGCATGGGATCGCAGGACCAGACCACCGTGCGGCCCGCGGCCTTCACGGCCCGCACGAGGCCGGGCAGGTTGTCGAACACCTTGTCGTTGCCGAAGCGGCAGATCAGCGTGAGACGCCCCGCCTCGTTCTCGGGGTTCAGCGTATCGATCAGCTTCAGCAACTCGTCTGCCTTCAGCGACGGCCCACATTTCAGGCCGATGGGATTCTTGATGCCCCTGAAATACTCCACATGGGCGTGATCTGGCTGGCGCGTGCGGTCGCCGATCCAGATCATGTGCCCAGACGTGGCATAGGAATCGCCCGAGGTTGAATCGACACGCGTCATCGCCTGTTCGTAGCCCAGCAGCAGCGCCTCGTGGCTGGTGTAGAAGTCGGTGATGCGCATCTCCGGATGAATCTCGGGGTCGATGCCGATGGCGCGCAGGAAATCCAGGCTTTCGGTGATCTTCTCGGCCAGCTCACGGTATCGTCCGCTCGATGGACTGTCCTTCACGAAACCCAGCATCCACTTGTGCGCATTGTCGAGATTGGCATAGCCGCCCGTCGCAAAGGCGCGGATCAGGTTCAGCGTCGCTGCCGACTGGCGATAGGCCATCAGCATGCGCTGCGGATCGGGCGTGCGGCCCGCTTCCGTGAACTCGATATCGTTGATGATATCGCCCCGGTAGGACGGCAGCTCGAGGCCGTTCAGCTTCTCGGTGTTGGAGGAGCGCGGCTTGGCGAACTGGCCAGCCACACGGCCCACCTTCACCACGGGGGAGGCTGCCGCATAGGTCAGCACCACGGCCATCTGCAGGAAGACGCGGAAGAAATCGCGGATGTTGTCGGCCGAATGCTCGGCGAAGCTTTCGGCGCAATCCCCGCCCTGCAGCAGGAACTGCTCGCCATTGGCGACCTTGCCCAACGCCCGCTTGAGCTTGCGCGCCTCGCCTGCAAAAACCAGAGGTGGAAACCCGGCCAGCTGCTTCTCCACTGTTTCGAGGGCAGCGGCATCGGGATAAAACGGAACCTGTGCCACAGGTTTGTTTCTCCAGCTCGATGGGGTCCAGCGTTCGCTCATGGGTCTCACTCCGCCACGGTGTCGAGAGCGTGCAGCTCTTTGCGTGGCCAAGCCTCCTGTTGGGGTT
>JANNFV010000529.1:0-4476 GCA_031380285.1 Hyphomicrobiales bacterium
GCAGCGAGCGCGTCGGGGCAAAGCCCCTGATCTCCAGCGGCTTGCCGCGAAAGATGAATCGGATGTGGTCGCGCAACACTGAAACCCCGGTTTTCAAATCAAGCCTGAGGATAATCCGATCAGGAGGAGTGGCAAGGCGGCAAAAGAGCCGGTAGCGTTATGCCTCTGTCGTCGTCGGAGCCTGGAAGGAAACAACACTTGAGCGCTGACATCGACATCGCCCGCGCCGCCCGCAAGCTTCCAATCCAGCAGGTGGGTGCGAAACTGGGCATTGATGCGGACCATCTCATCCCCTACGGCCATGACAAGGCAAAGATCGAGGCCGGTTTTCTGACCTCGCTGACATCCCGCCGCGACGGCAAGCTGATCCTCGTCACGGCGATCAATCCGACGCCCGCGGGCGAAGGCAAAACCACCACAACCGTGGGCCTGGGCGATGCGCTGAACCACATCGGCAAGAAGGCCGTGATCTGCCTGCGCGAGCCGTCGCTTGGTCCGTGCTTTGGCGTCAAGGGCGGTGCCGCCGGGGGAGGCCACGCGCAGATCGTGCCGATGGAGGACATCAACCTGCATTTCACGGGTGATTTCCACGCCATCACCTCGGCGCACAATCTGCTGGCGGCGCTGATCGACAACCATCTCTACTGGGGCAACGCATTGGGCATCGACAGCCGCCGCGTGACCTGGCGTCGGGTCATGGACATGAATGACCGGGCCCTGCGTGCCATCACGGTCAGCCTTGGCGGCGTCTCCAATGGCTATCCCCGCGAAGGCGGTTTCGACATCACGGTGGCATCGGAAGTGATGGCCATTCTTTGCCTGGCGGAGGATGCGGCTGACCTGGAAAAGCGTCTTGGCGGCATCGTCGTGGCCTACCGGCGCGACAAGACGCCGGTTTTCGCCCGCGACCTGAAGGCGGATGGCGCCATGGCAGTGCTGCTGCAAAACGCCGTGCTGCCCAACCTGGTGCAGACCATCGAGAACAATCCGGCGCTGGTGCATGGCGGGCCTTTCGCCAACATCGCCCATGGCTGCAACTCGGTGATTGCCACCAAGGCTGCGCTGAAGCTTGGCGACTATGTGGTGACCGAAGCTGGATTTGGTGCTGACCTGGGGGCCGAGAAATTCTTCAACATCAAATGCCGCAAGGCTGGCCTGAAGCCTGCGGCGGCGGTTGTCGTGGCGACCGTGCGGGCGCTCAAGATGAATGGCGGCGTGACCAAGGCGGACCTGGGTGCGGAAAATGTCGCGGCGGTCCGCCGGGGCGTGGTCAACCTGCAGCGCCATATCGAGAACGTACAGGGTTTCGGTGTTCCCGTCGTGGTGGCGATCAACCACTTCACCAGCGACACGGATGCAGAAGTGAAGGCCATTCAGGCCGCCGTCAAGAAACTGGGCGTCGAGGCCCATGTCTGCCGCCACTGGGCGCAGGGCGGCAAGGGCGCGGTGGGATTGGCAGAAGCGGTCGTGAAGCTGGCGGACAGCCGCCGGGCGCGGTTCAAGCCGCTTTACCCCGACAAGCTGCCCCTGATCGACAAGATCACGATGGTGGCCAAGCGCATCTACCGCGCCACGCGCGTCGAACCTGGCCCAGGCGTGCTGGACCAACTCACCGCTTTCGAGAAGCTTGGCTACGGCGACCTGCCGGTCTGCATGGCGAAGACGCAATACTCCTTCTCGACCAACCCCGATCTGCGTGGTGCACCAACCGGCCATGTCGTGCCGATCCGGGAAGTGCGGCTTTCGGCGGGTGCCGGTTTCGTCGTGGCGGTCTGTGGCGAGTTCATGACGATGCCGGGCCTGCCGAGCGTGCCCTCCGCCGAACGCATCCGATTGAATGAAATGGGATTGATCGAAGGGCTGTTCTAGTCCGTATAGGCAGGACATGTTGTTCGAGAGGCCAGCGCCAGATGACCAAACCCGCCTATCTGCCGCTCGACGGGGCCGCGATCGATCTGACCGTGCATCCCTTGCGCGACGCGGCGCTGGATGAAATTCACGCCAGGCCGTTTCACCGGCTGGAATCGCCCCGGCGGCTCCTGCATTTCTCCTTCCAGGTCAATCACGAGCAAGCCACCCGCGACCGTGAAGCCGTGGCGGCCTTGTGCGAACGCCACTTGTTCCTGCCGCCCGGCAGCGGCTCGGCCTATCACCGGCTGATGCGGCCGGGCTTCAACCTGCGCTGGGAACAGCACAGCGAGTTCACCTCCCAGACCTGGGATTTCCCGCTGGCTGGCACTGCTGCGGCGTTGAAGGTGGAGGGCCACACGCCGCTGCCGCTCGCCGATTTCTGGCAGCCCGGCCCGATGCTGGTCGCCCTCGATATCCTCGTGATCTCGGCAAAACAGGCCAAGGGCATCGAGGAAAGCTTCGACGAGACCAGCCTGGCCCGGTCACGCAACGATGACGGCACGGCGGAAGCCCTGACCGATTTCAAGCGCGATTCCAAGGGCTTCACCCGCATCGTGGTGATCGACCACGGCATGGGCGCGTTGCGGGCAGGCTCGCTGGTGCAACGCCTGATCGAGATCGAGACCTACCGCACGCTGGCGTTGCTGGGTCTCTCGGAGGCGAGGCGCATTGGCCCCGAGGTGCGGCGCATCGAATTGACGCTGGGGACGCTGGTGGCGGAAAGCCGCGAAGTGGAAGGCATCGCCAACAACAGGCGCATCCTGCAGGAACTCTCCGGCCTCACTGCCGATCTGGAGGCCACGGCAGCCGAGGTGACCTATCGCTTCAACGCCAGCCGCGCCTATGACAACATCGTCTTCGAGCGCCTGGCCGTGCTGGAGGAGAAGAAGGCCGGCGTGGAGCCGACCTGGCAGGATTTCCTTTCACGCCGCATGGCACCGGCCCGCCGCACGCTGATTTCCACGCAGGACCGCCTGCAGGATCTTTCCCGCAAGCTCACCCGCGCCACCACGCTTCTGCGCACGCGCGTCGATGTGGAGCAGGAGCAGCAGAACCAGGAACTGCTGAAAAGCATGAACGAGCGCACGCGTCTGCAACTGCGCCTGCAACAGACCGTGGAAGGCCTGTCGGTTGCCGCCGTCAGCTATTATCTGGTGGGCCTGATCTATTACGCGCTGCAGGGACTGGCAAAGACCGGCGTGATCAAGGATGCCCAACTGGGCGCAGCCATCGCCATGCCGGTGGTCCTGCTGTTCGTGTGGTATCTCGTGCGGCGGTTGAAGCGGAAACTGACCGACACGTGAGGTCTGTGTTTCGCCGATGAGCTACTGGGAGCCGCTTGCAGTCGATGGCGTGATCCAGGACTTATCGCATCTGGAGCCGTTCGAGTTCCATGCGCTTCCAAAGGGTTCGGACGATCCCGCCACCATCAGCGTTAGATTTCATGATCATTGCTTTACAGAATCCTTTGATCCTGCCCGGCACCGCACACCATTGGTGACCAATCAGCAGAGCGCTCACGACCAGCGGGCGTTTGATCCGGAGCGGTACGCATTAAGCAGAAACCTTCCTGGTTTTGTTCGACATATTGCCGGAAAAAGGATTGCAGCAACCAGGAATGGGAACCTTGCAAGGGTGGAACTGGCGAATGGTGACAAGTATGCAATCTTTTTCACATTGCGGCGGGTGAACAATCGAAGAGCTGACTTGTTTGTGGTCAGCGCCTTCAAATGGCAAAGAACGGATGCCGTGGCATCAACCGGCAATATGAGCTTTGACGTCGCACTGGCGAAGATTCTGCAGGGAAAGCCGCTTAAATTTCCGCACAATTAACAAAAAAGAGCCCCGAAGGGCTCTTTTAAGCATCTGGCAACCTCTTGAATATCTCACATTGCGTGAGACCCTTTCGGGTGGGGGGTGCTGTCGCAGCCAGTCGTCATCCCGATGACGCATTCATATACGAATGCATCAAAAAATCAAGACAGTCGTCCTCAATGCAGGATCTGGCTCAGGAACAGCCGGGTGCGCTCGTGCTGCGGGTTCTTGAAGAACTCGTCCGGCGTGTTGATCTCCACCACTGAACCATAATCCATGAAGATCACGCGGTTGGCGACCTGGCGGGCGAAGCCCATTTCGTGGGTCACGCAGAGCATGGTCATGCCTTCTTCGGCGAGGCTCACCATGGTTTCGAGCACTTCCTTGACCATTTCCGGATCGAGCGCCGAGGTTGGCTCGTCGAACAGCATGATCTTGGGGAACATGCAGAGCGAGCGCGCGATGGCCACACGCTGCTGTTGACCGCCCGAGAGCTGGCCGGGATACTTGTTCGCCTGCTCGGGAATCTTCACCTTCTTGAGGAAGTGCATGGCCACCTCCTCGGCGTCCTTCTTGGGCATCTTCTTCACCCAGATCGGCGCGAGCGTGAGATTCTCGAGGATCGTCAGATGCGGGAACAGGTTGAAATGCTGGAACACCATGCCGACTTCGCGACGAACCTTGTCGATGCGCTTGAGGTCGTTGTCCACGCGAACTCCGTTGACCTCGATTTCGCCCCGTTGATGCTCC
>JANNFV010000543.1:0-2293 GCA_031380285.1 Hyphomicrobiales bacterium
ACAAAGCATCGCCGATGAACTTGCAACCCATGCCGGCGTGCCTGTCTACAACGGTCTGACCAATGAAGCGCACCCGACACAGGTGCTTGCTGATTTCATGACGATGCGCGAGTTCACCCACAAGCACCTGTCGGATTGCACACTGGCGTTTCTGGGCGACGGGCGGGACAATGTTGCGCACACCCTGGCGGTGGGCTGCGCAAAAGTCGGTATCGACATGCGCATTGCCGCGCCTCGTAGCCTGTGGCCGGACGACACGTTCATTGCCAGCGTCAATCAAGCGGGGAAATCCACCGGCGGCAGTCTGACGGTGACCGACAAAGTCAATGATGCCGTCAAGGGTGCGGATTTCATCTACACCGATGTCTGGTTGTCCATGGGCGAGGATGAGGCGGCATGGGGCAAGCGCATCGAAGCGCTTGTGCCCTACCGCGTCACACGCGAAGTGATGGAGGACAGCGGCAACCCCTATGTGAAGTTCATGCATTGCCTACCGGCATTCCACAACGCCGAAACGGAGGTCGGTGCCGACATTAAAAAGCGCTTCGGCATCGACTGCATGGAGGTCACCGAGGAGGTGTTCGAGTCCTCCGCCTCCATCGTCTTCGATCAGGCCGAAAACCGCATGCATACGATCAAGGCGATCCTCGTCGCCACGATTGCGGGTTGACAGCCATGCGGATCGTCGTGGCCCTTGGCGGGAACGCCCTCCTGAAACGCGGCGAGCCCATGACGGCGCACCAGCAGCGCGCCAATGTGCGGCATGCCGCCAAGTCTCTGGCCGCACTGATCAAGGCTGGCAATCAGATCATCGTCACCCATGGCAACGGCCCGCAAGTCGGTCTGTTGGCGCTCCAGGCGGCGGCCGGACCGCCGGATGGCGTGCATCCGCTCGATCTTCTGGGCGCACAGACCGAAGGCATGATCGGCTACATGATCGAGCAAGAACTGGGCAACCTGTTGCCCGATAGCGCCATGATCGCAACGCTTCTCACCCAGGTGCGAGTCGATGCGAAAGATCCCGCCTTTCGCAATCCGACCAAACCGATTGGTCCGACAGTTGACCAGCTCACCGCCGAACACACGACTGCGCATCGCGGCTGGACGTTTGCGCCAGAGGGACAAGGCTGGCGCCGTGTGGTCCCTTCACCCGCGCCGCTGGAAATCTTCGAACTGCGCGTGATCAGGATGCTGGTGGAACAAGGTGTTGTTGTCATCTGCACCGGCGGTGGCGGCATTCCGGTCGTTGCGCAAGCGGATGGCAGCCTGATTGGCGTCGAGGCTGTCATCGACAAGGACCGGGCCAGCGGCCTTCTAGCAGATCAACTTGATGCCGACATGCTGCTGCTGCTCACCGATGTCGATGCGGTTTACGAGGATTTCGGCGAGCCCAACGCCCGCGCAATCGCCAGCGTCGGCTCCAGCACACTCAATTCGAAAGACTACGCCGGAGGGTCGATGGGTCCGAAGATCGAAGCGGCGAAGCTATTCGCATTTTCAAAGAACCGGATAGCAGCCATCGGCCGCCTTGAGGATGCCATGGCGATCCTTGCCGGTGAAGCAGGCACCACTGTGCTCCACGGCAGCAAACCGATCAGTTTCCGAAAAGCGGAGTACCAGGTGGTTCCGTTCACTCAAAACAAGCTGAAAGGATGATCCTATGAGTCAGAACCAAGGAAAGCTTGAACCCAATGGCGCGATGGGTTTCCTGCAAGACATCCGCGCGTTCATCCTGTGCTGCGCAACAACGCTCGTCATCTTCACCATCTGGTCCGTTCAAACCCAAGCCCACCTCGCATGGTTCGCACCCTACATCGTTGACGCGGCATCCGAGCCACTCATGGTCGCCTTGACGAAGTAGCCTGTCGCCAGTTTCTTGAGAAATCATTTTAGCTATGTCGTAAAAAAATGGATCGCCGCGTCGGAGCTTTCGACGAAGGTCTGCTTTCTGGTGTGCAATCAGACTGATTAACGCCCGAGTTGGGTCACAACTCCCCGTTCGCGGCACTGCACCATCGGACATTCCGGCTGCCTGAAAGCGGATGTTGGCATGGCGTGGCGATGATGGATCGCTCACCAACGCCATGCCACGCTTGTTCATTCCTTACTTTGCGACGATGATCGCCCGATGCATTGCAACAGCCACGGCGTCGAGCAGCGCCTGCAGTTCCCGCTTCGGGCGGATGAGATAGATCTCCTCCGCGGGGGAGTAGCGCGGTTCGGAGCCGATGTCGGTGTAGGCCGTCGTGAGCAGATGGCGGGGATTGTAGCCGACCTCCGCCATGCGCTTTTG
>JANNFV010000551.1:0-5063 GCA_031380285.1 Hyphomicrobiales bacterium
GTCGGCTTGTGGATGAGGCGGACGGCGGATTCCACCTTGTTGACATGCTGGCCGCCCGCGCCACCGGAGCGCATGGTCTGTGTCTCCACGTCGGCCGGGTTGATGTCGATCTGGATCGAATCGTCGACCACGGGATACACCGTGACGCTGGCGAAGCTGGTGTGACGCCGCGCATTGGAATCGTAGGGTGAAATCCGCACGAGGCGATGCACGCCGGACTCGGTCTTGAGCCAGCCGAAGGCATTGCGGCCCTTGACCTGGATCGTGGCGCCCTTGATCCCGGCTTCCTCACCATCGGCCAGGTCCATCAGCTCGACCTTGAAGCCCCTTCGCTCGGCCCAGCGCGTGTACATGCGATAGAGCATGTTGGCCCAGTCCTGGCTTTCCGTGCCGCCTGCGCCCGAATGCACTTCGAGGAACGTGTCGCTGGCATCGGCCTCGCCCGACAGCAGCGCTTCGATCTGCTGGGTCTGGGCTTCCTTCTCCAGACGTCGCAGGATGGCCTCTCCCTCCTGTGCCGTCTCCTCGTCATTCTCGGCATCGCCCAGGTCGATCAGTGTCGCGGCGTCGTCGAGGTCGCGTTCAAGCTTGCGGATGCCATTGAGCCGCGTTTCCAGATCGGTGCGCTCGCGCATCACCTTCTGGGCGGCGGCAGCGTCATTCCAGAGATCGGCGCTTTCGGCCAGCGCGTTCAGTTCGAGAAGGCGTCGTGTTGAAGCATCCCAGTCAAAGATGCCTCCTCAGCAGTCCCACGGACTGCTTGATCGAATCGACGAGAGCCTGATGCTCAGCGCGCATTGGTTTCACCACATTGTTGATAGAGGTTCAGCCCGGGAGGCTGGAGAAGTGCTGGCGCTCTATCCTGCGCAAGCCGCTGATGCAAATGGCGGATCGTCTGCCGCCAGGAAAATCAGTACAAACCGCCCGTTCCCGAGGTCACGGCACCGCCACCGGATCGGACCGCAGCATTGGGATTGACGAAGGAATCGGGTGGGCCTGTGCCAGGCTTGAACGCTTCGAGGATCGCGTCCTCGCCGGGGCCGACGCGCATGCCGGTGGCGCGGCTGACGCGGATCAGCTTCATCTGCGACGGCACACGGAACTTCACATCAGGCTTGTCCTTCAGGGCCGCCGTCATGAAATCCCGGAAGACCGGAGCGGCATATTGGCCGGCTGTGGCGGAGTCGCCCAGCGATTTCGGCTTGTCGAAGCCCATGAATACGCCCACCGCGAGATCGGCGGAATAGCCGACAAACCACACATCCTTCGCTTCGTTCGTCGTGCCAGTCTTGCCCGCCAGTGTCTTGCCGACGCTCTTGACCACGGTTGCGGTGCCGCGCTGGATCACGCCTTCCATCATGGAGGTGATCTGGTAGGCCGACATGGGATCGATGACCCGCTCGCGCTTGTCCTGCAGGCGTGGCTCGTCCTGGCTGGCCCAGCGATCAGACTGGCAACCCGTGCAGGCGCGCTCGTCATGCTTGTAGATCGTCGCACCATAGCGATCCTGGATTCGATCGATCATGGTTGGTTTGATGCGCCGCCCGCCATTCGCCAGCATGCCGTAGGCTGCAGTCAAGCGCAGAACGGTCGTCTCACCCGCGCCAAGCGACATGGCCAGCACGGGAAGCATGTCGTCATAGATGCCGAACCGCTTGGAATATTCGGCGATCAGCGGCATGCCCACGTCCCGCGCCAGGCGGATGGTCATCAGGTTGCGCGATTGCTCGATGCCGTAGCGCAGCGTGCGCGGGCCCGCGAAATCACCGCCGTAATTCTCCGGTTTCCAGATGCCGAGCGTGCCGCCCTGATCGATCTCGATGGCTTCGTCGACGATGATCGAGGACGGGGTGTAGCCATTGTCGAGCGCTGTCGCGTAAACGAAGGGCTTGAAGGACGAGCCGGGCTGACGCAACGCCTGGGTGGCGCGGTTGAACTCCGACTGGTCGAAAGAAAAGCCGCCGACCATCGCCAGAATGCGCCCGGTATGCGGATCGAGCACAACCATTGCCCCTGAAATCTCAGGCATCTGACGCAGGCGATACTGGCCCGGGCGATCCGTGGGTTCGGTGTAGATCACGTCTCCCGCCGCCATGATCTGCGTGAGACGCCGACGGGTCCAGCGAGCGCCGTCGACGGGAATGATCCCGGTCACACGCTCACGCTCGATCTGGCCGCCGGGCAGCCGACGCGGCTGAATGCCGATGCGGGCCTGCTGGTCGTTGACGTCAAGCACCACGGCCACGCGCCAGGGCTGGACATCGTTGTAGAGAGGCTCTGCCGCAAGGGCGGCACCCCAATCACCCGATGGCACGATCTTCTTGTCGGAACCGCGCCAGCCCCTGGCTTCATCAAAGCGGACAAGGCCATCCATCAGCGATTTGCGCGCCATGGTCTGCAGGCGCGGATCAAGCGTGGTCCGGACGGACAGCCCACCTTCCAGCAGTTTCTTCGAGCCATAACGCTCCGCCAACTCGCGGCGTACTTCTTCTGCAAAATAGCCTGAGTTGAGCAGATTGGCCGAAACGGCCCGCAGATTGACCGTCAGCGGCTCTGCCTTCGCCTTGTCGGCATCGGCGCGTGTGACGAAGCCGTTATCCACCATGCGCTCGATCACCCAGTTGCGGCGGGTGATGCCGGCATCGCGCTTGTCGATGGGGTGATAGTTGTTGGGCGCCTTGGGGAGCGCCGCCATGTAGGCGACTTCGGCCAGGGTCAATTCATGCACCGACTTGCCGAAATAGTTCAGCGCTGTCGCGGCCACGCCGTAGTTGCCGAGGCCCATGTAGATTTCGTTGAGGTAGAGCTCCAGAATCTTGTCCTTGGTGAAGCTCGCCTCGATGCGCATCGCGATCAACGCTTCGCGGATCTTGCGCTCGTATGAACGCTCGTTGGTGAGCAGGAAGTTCTTGGCGACCTGCTGGGTGATCGTCGACGCACCCTGCTGGCGTGCACCGGGGTTGCGGGCAAACACCATGAAGGCGCGGGCGATGCCCTCAGGGTCAAGACCGTTGTGCTTGTAGAAGTTCTTGTCTTCCGCCGACAGGAACGCCGTGATCAGGTGACGCGGGATCGCCTGGATCGGCAGATACAGCCGTCTTTCGCGGAAATGCTCGGCCAGCAGCGTTCCATCACCGGCATGCACGCGGGTTGTCACCGGCGGCTCGTAGTTCTGCAACTGGGCGTGATCCGGCAAGTCCTGCGAGAACTTCCAGATCACATAAGCCAGACCGACAGCACCGATCAGGCCCAGAAACGTTGCCAGGGCGAAAACCATCGCGAAGAAACGGAAGATCAGGCGCATAGGCCCGGGCCTCTCTGCATTTCGATGCTTTCCATCCCGAGGGGCGAAAAGATCATTCCAAGATTAGGGCTGTCCGGCAGTTCTGCAAAGAATCCCCGAACAATTGCCTTCCATATAGGCGAATCCGGACCGGAAGCCAGTGTCCAGAAACAGCGCCTCTCGCCTTTTTCGCAAGACTGTGGCTTCCATGCGGCAGGAGCGTGCATCCTCAAGGCTTGTCCCGATCTTGTGCGATTCGCTCCGCCATGAAACGCTCGATGGCCTCTGCCGCGGCATCGGCAGTCGCCTTCCGCCACTCTTCGGTTTGCATCAGGCGGGCATCCTCGGCTGTCGTCAGATAGCCCAGCTCCAGCAACACCGAGGGCACGTCGGGTGCCCTCAGCACGCGGAATGCCGCACCGCGCAGGGCATTCTTGTGCATCCGCGTGGCGCGCGGCAGGGTCGCCACGAGTTGACGGGCGAACTGATTGGAAAACCCCCGCGATTCCCGCCTTGCAAGATCGAACAGAATGTCGGCCACTTCGTCCTGATCATCCTTGAGCTCGATGCCGGCGGCAAGGTCGGCCCGATTCTCCTTGTCCGCAAGGCGTGCGGAACGCTCATCGGTCGCCCGTTCGGACAGGATATAGACGCTACCGCCACGCACATCGGCCTCATCCGCCAGCGCGTCGGCGTGGAGCGAAATGAACAGCGCAGCCTTGGCCTGCCGCGCGATCCGCACCCGATCGCGCAGGGGCACGAAGACATCGGCATTGCGGGTGAGCAGGACACGCGCCTTGCCGCCGGTCTCGATGCGCTCCTTCAAGGCGAGGGCGAATTGCAGCACGATGGCTTTTTCCAGTTCGCCCGCAGGACCGCTGGCCCCCGTATCGATGCCGCCATGGCCGGGATCGAGCACCACGAGGGGAAGCTCCGATGGCTCCGTCCGCGCCTTGTCAGTCGTGCCGGTGATCACGTCATCCGACATTGGCCTGGCAAGCGCACGAAAGACCTCCTGGGTCGTCTGCCTGATCTGGATGATCAGGCGCGTGCCGCCGCCCTGCAGCGGCATGAAGCGTTGCTCGACAACATGGGCGGGGCGACCGAGGTCCAGCACCACCCTGCCCTGTCCGCGCATGAAGGCGCCGAAGCGGATGTCCCGGACCAGCCCATCCCGCTCGGTCAGCTTGAGCGAAGGCGCGTGAAACCGCACGCCTTCAAAATCCAGCAGCAGACGCTGCGGGTCCAGCATGGCGGCAGCATGGGCACGAATTTCATGCGATATATCAATGACAAGAGTTGCGGTGTCGTCCGCCTGCTGGAGGCCGATCTGGGTCACGACAGGCCCGGATGGCAGGGCAGTCGGTGGCCGCGTCTTGACCTGCGCAAAGGCGGGGCAAACCAGCATGAGGATGAGGATGGCGGCCAGCCAGACGGCGGTTCCAGCCCAAGGTTTTTGCAAAGCCCTGGGGCGGGTCATGTCCAGCGCTCGTGCAGGGCCGCCAAACACATGGAACTCCAAGCCAAGTTGAAAGGGCATTTCAGCATCGGATGTTGATACCCGAACAGCCCTTGCAATGCCCGAATATGGTTAATGGAGCTTTGACGCTGGAATTCGGCCCCATCGGGGCGGCGTGGAAGAGCGGAAATCACGCTGCGGTGTCAATTGATTGCTTGCCAAACAGCCCCGACGGATTCTAGAGAGATTGTGACATGTCGGACACACACATGAGTCGATCTTTCGTTCAGGTGTGACCTGTCGCAGTTCCCCCGGTTCAAC
>JANNFV010000563.1:0-3705 GCA_031380285.1 Hyphomicrobiales bacterium
TGGATGCCGGTGTCGACTGGATCGCGCTGTCCTTCGTGCAGCGGCCCGAAGACGTGGCCGAGGTCAAGAAGGTGGCACGGGGCCGGGCATTGGTGATGGCCAAGATCGAGAAGCCGCAGGCTGTCGCCCGGCTTGAGGAGATCATGGAAATCTCCGATGCGGTGATGGTGGCACGCGGCGACCTGGGCGTGGAAATGCCGCTCGAGAAGGTGCCGGGCATCCAGAAGCGCATCACCCGGCTGGGCCGCCGCATGGGCAAGCCCGTCGTGGTGGCGACACAGATGCTGGAAAGCATGATCACCAGTCCGGTGCCGACCCGCGCCGAAGTCTCCGATGTGGGCACGGCTGTGTTTGAAGGTGCGGATGCCGTGATGCTGTCAGCCGAGAGCGCCGCCGGACAATTTCCCATCGAGGCGGTGGCGACCATGAGCCGCATCGCGGAGGAGATCGAGGCGGACTCGAACTATCCCGTGATCCTGGCGGGCCAGCGCGGCGAACCCGAGCATACCGGAGCCGATGCCATCGCAGCCGCAGCGCGCCAGATCGCCGAGACGATCGACCTCAAGGCCATCGTGGCCTGGACGCTCTCGGGATCGACGGCCTTCCGCGTCGCCCGCGAGCGTCCCCTGACGCCGATCCTGGTGATGACGCCGAAGTTGCAGACGGCCCGGCGCCTGACGCTGGTCTGGGGGGTTCACCCGGTTGTGGGCGAGGACATCCACGACGTCACTGAGATGGCCGAGACCGGCGCGGGCGCGGCGCTGAAGGAGGGTTTCGCCAAGCCCGGCCAGCGCGTGATCCTGATTGCAGGTGTCCCGTTCGGCACGCCCGGCTCCACCAACATGATCCGCATTGCCTTCGTGAATGCCAATGCCAAGACGTGATCCAGGGCCAAGGCCTGATGTCACATCGCGACCTTGGGCCGTGAAAGCTGTCGAGGCATGATGGCTGCGGCAATCAGGATCATGGCTGCGCTGCTGCTGGCCTTGGTGCTGGTGGCCGCTGGCCAGACGGCACAGGCACAGCTGGCACCCGCCTCGCCTGATGCTGTTCCGTTCTTCGATATCTCCCGCAAGCCTGATCGGCCCGATCTGACCGGGCTGAGGGCCATCCGGTTCCTGACCGATGATGATTATCCGCCGTTTCATTTTCCTGGTGCCGATGGCCAGCTCACTGGCTTCAACGTGGACCTCGCCCGTGCGATCTGCGTCGAACTCAAGCTGGCCTGCACGATCCAGGCCCGGCGATGGGAGACATTGTTGCCTGCGCTGGAGGAAGGCCGGGGCGACGCGGTGATCGCGTCCATGGCCGATACCGACGAAACGCGGGCCAGAGCTGATTTCGGCATCGCCTATTACCGTTCGCCAGGGCGCTTCGTGACCCGCAAGGACACCGACCTTGTGGACAGTTCCGTTGCCGCCATCGGTGAGCGGTCTGTATCGGTCGTGGCCGGTTCGGCCCATGCCGCCTTCGTCACAGCCTTTTTCCCGCGTGCCAAACGGATTGTCGCACCAGACCGCGAGGAAGCCCTGAAGCTGCTGGCATCGGGAAGCGTCGATGCCATGTTTGGTGATGGTGTGGGGCTGGCGCTGTGGCTGAACGGGCAGGGCGGGGCGGAGTGCTGCCGCTTCGTCGGTGGCTCCTATTTCGAAAGCCGCTATTTTGGCGGTGGCGCGGCCATCGCCTTCCGCCGCGACGGAGCGCAACTGCGCCGTGCCGTCGATTACGCCCTGTTCCGCCTGGCCGAGCAGGGCATCTATCAGAACCTGATGCTCAAGTATTTTCCCGTCAGCTTCTATTGAGGCGCTGCCCTTCGGCGATGCGGCTTGCCAAATCACTGTCCGTGTTGTCCTTGTTCAGCCGATGACATCCGAAAAATCCTTGGCGCTTGCCTTGCTCACTCCTGCTGCCGTGCGCGCCCGCACGCGGCAACTCCACGAAGCCGGGGTTGAGGGAAGGCTGGAGCATTTCGCAGTCGATACGGGGAAGCTGCCTGCCCTGGCGGATTTTGTCATCGACACGATCCGCCAGAACTATCCCACGCTCACGATCCCGTTTCATGCGCGGTGGCGGCATTTCATGCTGGCGGAGCGCAACCTCTGGGCCGAGATCGACACGGCGCGTCGCTGGACCAATCAAGGCGAGCGGGGGCGCGCGGCCTTCGATCTCGCGATCACCAGTGTGCTGCTGGATGCGGGAGCCGGGCCTGACTGGCGCTACACGGATGCACAGACGGGGCGCGTCGTGACGCGTTCGGAGGGCCTCGGCATCGCCAGCCTGCGCATGTTCGAGGCGGGCGCCTTTTCCAGCGATCCGCGCGATCCGCTGCGGGCGGATGGCGCGAGGCTTGCCAACCTGACGGCGGAGGATATTGCCAAGGGATTTCAGGTCTCACCGGAGAATCCGCTGGTGGGGCTGGAGGGACGTGCGGCGCTGCTGCGGCGTCTCGGCGATGTCGTCAGGGCCAGCCATGACGTTTTCGGATCGGCTGACCGGCCAAGACCGGGCGGCCTCTTCGATCATCTGGTGGCGCAGGCGCACGACGGCATTTTGCCCGCTCCCGCCATCCTGCAAGGGATTCTGCTGCATCTTGGCCGTATCTGGCCGGGGCGCACCACATTGGGTGGGCTGTCGCTGGGTGATTGCTGGCGGCATCCGCTGGTCCGGACAAGCGATGCCACCAACGGCCTCGTGCCGTTCCACAAGCTCTCGCAATGGATGGCCTACAGCCTGATCGAGCCGCTGCAAGCAGCGGGGCTGACGATCAGTGACATCGATGGCCTCACGGGTCTGCCGGAGTATCGCAATGGCGGGCTGTTCCTGGACGGCGGCGTCATTCGCCTGAAAGACCCTGCCGCCGCGTCGATCAGCCATGAGGCAGGTTCGACACTGGTGGTGGAATGGCGGGCTCTGACCGTCGCGCTGCTCGACGACATCACCATCTTGGTGCGCCGTGGCCTCGGCATGGACGCGGTTTCACTGCCGCTCGCCAAGGTGCTGGAGGGTGGCACCTGGTCTGCCGGACGGCGGATCGCCCGGGATTTGCGGCCTGGCGGTGGGCCACCCCTTTCCATCCTCAGCGATGGAACGGTATTCTGATCGAGACGAACAGGCGAGGAAAGTGGCATGGCCAAGGAAGTCCAACCCGGTGTGATGGTGGTCGATCATCCGCTGGTGCAGCACAAGCTGACGCTGATGCGCGACAAGACGCGCTCGACCAAATCATTCCGCCAGCTCATGAACGAGATCGGCATCCTCCTGTGCTACGAGGTCACCCGTGACCTGCGCCTGGAGCTGCGGGATATCGAGACACCGCTGGAGCCAATGCGCGCGCCCGTCATTGCAGGCAAGAAGCTGGTCTTCGCCCCGATCCTGCGGGCCGGAACCGCCTTCCTCGACGGCATGCTGGAGCTGGTGCCCTCCGCCCGCGTTGCGCATATTGGCCTCTACCGCGATCCCAAGACGCTGCAGGCGGTGGAATATTACTTCAAGGCACCGCCCGATATCGCTGATAGGCAGGTGATCGTGCTGGACCCGATGCTGGCGACCGCCAATTCGGCGACGGCGGCCATCGACCGGCTGAAGGAGCGTGGCGCGAAGGATCTGCGCTTTGTCTGCCTGCTGGCTGCCCCCGAAGGCGTCGCCAAGCTCAGGGCCGAGCATCCCGACGTGATGATTTTTACGGATGCGATTAACAGTCATCTC
>JANNFV010000573.1:0-7992 GCA_031380285.1 Hyphomicrobiales bacterium
GTGATGGCAAAGGCGAGGCTGTCATCGATCTGCGGGCGCACCCAGCCGCGCCTGTCGGCAAGTTCTGCCAGACTTTCCGACACATCCATCACAGCCAGCGCCTCCGCTGCTTGCTGGATAGCGGCTTGATGGGTGAGCACCAGCGCTTTCAACTCATCGAAAATGCCGAGTTCGATGGCAATCGCGCGGTCGGCAGCGCTGGCAATTTTCGCCTCCAGCGATCCCAGCTCGGCGGTCGAAAACCGCATCGCGCCCTGCATGGTCTGGCGATGGATGAACAGCGCATTGAGCGGTGCTTGCACGAAGCGCTCGCCATCCTTCTGCGGCACCTCGACGAAGTAGCCGAGAAAGTTGTTGTGCTTGATGCGCAGGGTGCGGGCCTCGGATTCATCCGCATAGCGCATCTGCAGCCCGGCGATGACGCGGCGGGAATCATCGCGCAACCCCCGCATCTCCTCGAGATCAGCCACATGGCCGGAACGCACGAAGCCGCCATCGCGCTTCTGCAGGGGCAACTCATCGGCAAGCGTCGCCGTCAGGGTCTCCACAAGCACGGGATCGAGCACTTCCAGCGCCGTGGCCGCCCGCGCCAGTTCCACGGGGAGAGCCTGGGGCAGCAGCGCCAGCAGCCCGGACGCCACCGCGACACCGTCGCGGATCGCGGCCAGATCACGCGGTCCGCCCCGGTCCATCGCCAGGCGGGCCAGCGAGCGGGGCATATCCGGCGCACCCTTCAGGGCAGCCCGCAGCCGCTCGCGCAGCAGCGGATCGGCCCGAAAGGTCTCGACCGCATCCAGCCGCTCGCGGATGGCAGGAACCCCGGTCAGGGGCCCCGCCAGCCTTTCCGCCAGCAGGCGTCCACCCGCTGGCGTCACTGTCATGTCGATGCAGTGCAGGAGCGAGCCGTTGCGTTCCCCGCCCAGGGTGCGAGTCAATTCCAGATTGGCACGGGTCGCCGCATCGATCTGCATCGTGTGGCCACTGCCGGCGGGAACCGGCGGCGTCAGCGGTGGCCGCACGCCAAGCTGCGTGCGCTCGACATAGGCCAGCACCGTGGCCGCGGCGATCAACTCCGCCTTCGAGAACTGGCCGAAGCCATCGAGCCCCGCCACCCCGAAAAACTCTGCCACCCGCCGGGCAGCACTGGCGCTGTCGATGCCGTCTCGCGCCACACGGGCGACGGCAGCGCGGACTTCACGCCACAGCGACGCCAGCGCCGCGTCGTCGCGGATGGCATCGGGCAGCACGATCTCGCGCGGATCAATGCGAGCGATTTCAGTGGCGAGCGAATCGCCGTCGCATTCCGCCAGCACGAAGCGCCCGGTGGAGATATCCACCTCGGCCAGCCCATAGACGTGGCGGGCATCATCCATCCTGATGCGCCCGATGCCCAGCAGGATGGAGGCGCGCGAAGGGTCAAGCAGTGCATCCTCGGTGATGGTGCCCGCCGTCACGAGCCGCACGACATCGCGGCGCACGACGGCCTTGGAGCCACGCTTGCGGGCCTCAGCCGGATCTTCCAGCTGCTCGCAGACCGCCACGCGGTGGCCCGCCGCAATCAGCCGCTGGAGATATTCATCGGCGCGGATCACCGGCACGCCGCACATCGGGATATCCTGCCCGCCATGCTTGCCACGCTTGGTCAGCACGATGCCGAGCGTGCGCGAGGCGTGTTCCGCATCCTCGAAGAACAACTCGTAGAAATCGCCCATGCGGTAGAACAGCAGCGAATCCGGGTTCGCCGCCTTGATCTCGATGTATTGCGCCATCGAGGGCGTGATCTTGCCCTCGGCGTCAGGAGGTTCGTGTCGCGCAGATTCAGGGCTTGAAGGCTCGAGCATCAGCATGGTCTAGCGGAGATCATGCGGGCTTTCACCTGTTCTGGCGGCGTTGCCAACAGCCAGAACCTTGCGAAACAGCGTGGGAAACGCTTCGCCCGCAATCGCGTTGGCGGAAATCCAGCGCATCTCCGCCGGTGCGGCTGTTCCCGCTGGAACCTGCGTCACAAAGACCGTCAGTTCGAGCGGGAAATGCGTGAAGACGTGGCGCACCGTCTCGGGTTGCCTTCTCCATGGCGCGATCAAGGGCGCTGACACCAGCGGATCAGGATCCATGCCGCCAGGTGTCCAGTCCGTTCCCGGCACCTCCGTCATGCCGCCGAGCAGGCCCTTGGGCGGGCGGGTCCGCACGAGCAGCGCACCATCCGTGCGCACCGCGACGAAGGCCGCGCCATAGCGCGTCGCTTTGGGCGATTTGGGTGGCTTGCGCGGCCAGGTCTCCGGCGCGCCATGGCGCTGCGCCGCGCAGACACCCAGAAACGGACAGATGCCGCAGGAGGGGTTTCTGGGCGTGCACACCGTCGCGCCAAGGTCCATCATGGCTTGGGCAAAGTCGCCGGGGCGTTCCTGCGGCGTGATGCTGCCCGTCAGTTGCCGGATCACAGGCTTTGCTGCGGGCAAGACCTCATCCACCCTGAACAGCCGGGCGACGACGCGCTCGACATTGCCATCGACCACCACGGCGCGGCGACCAAAGGCAATGCTGCTGATCGCCGCCGCCGTGTAGGCCCCCACGCCCGGCAGGGTCAGCAATGCGGCCTCATCCGCCGGGAATTGCCCGCCGAAACGCTCGACGACAGCCTTGGCGCAGGCATGGAGATTGCGGGCGCGGCTATAATAGCCGAGGCCCGCCCACATTCTCATGATGTCATCGCTGGATGCCGAGGCAAGCTGCTCCACTGTGGTCCAGCGCAGGGTGAACGCCTCGAAATACGGCTTCACGGCCTGCACGGTGGTCTGTTGGAGCATGATCTCGGAGAGCCAGACCCGGTAAGGGTCAGCGGTTTCTCCCGGCAACACGCGCCAGGGCAGGACGCGGCGGTGCCGGTCATACCAGGCGAGCAGCAGGGACGCCGTCGCGTGATCAGCGGTGTCCGGGTTTGCAAGACTATCCGGTTTCGATTGAGTGATCACGGGCTTTGGCACTACCATGCGCAATCTCAACCATGCCTGCGACAGGCTGGAAAGCGACAAGACCGTGGCCGGATCACAACCCACAGAAACCAGTGCGACGGATGCGCAGACGCGTCCGCGCCGGAAAGGTGCGCAGCCCCTGCAAGCCTTGCTGGAGGACTGCCTGGAGCCATCGCTCAAGGCCAAGGGCTTTGCCACCTCGGCCATCCATCTCCACTGGAATGACATCGTCGGTGCGAACCTGGCCCCCTGGTCAGAGCCGGTCACCTTGCGCTGGCCACCGCGCCCGCCCGGTGCCGATCCGGAGAAGGCGCGGGACGGCGCGACCCTCACCGTGAAGGTCGAGGGGGCTTTCGCGCTCGACCTGCAACACCAGGCTCCACAGGTCATCCAGCGCATCAATGCCTTTTTTGGCTGGCGCTGCGTGGAGCGCCTCGCCCTCAAGCAAGGGCCAGTGCGCAAGGGCGAGGCCACAAAGCGGCGACCAAGGCCGGTGCTGACAGCCGAAGGCAGCCGAGCGCTGGATCATCTGCTGGTCGATGTCGAGCATGCCGGGCTGAAAGCCGCCCTCGCCCGCCTCGGCGTGGGCGTGATGGGAAAGCGCTGAGCAATGGCTCCTTACGCCGATCGCCCGAACACCATCCACTGGCCGCCAATCCTGTACGCGACGGCACTTCTGCTGCCCTGGCTGTTGCAGTTCCTGCTGCCACTGCCCCAGATCAGCCTGGGCAGTGTCGCCGATGATGCGATGATCGGCATCGGCTGGGCGCTGGTCGCCACGGGCCTCACGGTGGGGTATCTGGCCCTGCGGAGCTTTTCGGGTGCAGGCACACCGTTTGACCCGACTGCGCGGGCGGAGCGGCTGGTGACGTTCGGCCTCTACAACCGGACGCGCAATCCCATGTATCTGGCAGCGCTGGTCGCCTTCCTGGGCTTGGCGCTCGCCACGGGCAACTCCTGGCGGTTTCTCGTGCTGCCAGTTCTGTTCTTTGGCCTGCTCAAGCTCGCGGTGCTGCGCGAGGAGCAGCATCTGGACGCTCGCTTTGGCGAGGATTGGCGCAGTTACGTCGGCAAGATACCCCGCTGGTGGTGAACACGCTCAGCGCGGAATCGAGCCTGTGATATCTGGCACGATCCCGGGTGGCACAAGCCGGTTGGGATCCCTGCGACGCGGTTCGGATCGCACGGGGCGTGGCCGGGGTGGAGCAGGCACCGCCTCCGGCTCTTCGCGCTCGGCCTTCATGACGGGTGGCCTTGGTGGCGGCAACGGTGTGGGCGGGAGCGGCTGGACGGCGGTTGAAGGCGATCTTGGCTCGGAATTCCGTGCCTCCTGCCGCGTATCCTGTTTCAGCATCTGGCGTGAGCCGATATCGAAGCGCCCGTCGATCCAGTCGCGAAACTGCTTCTCGCTGCCGAAGAAAGCGTTGCGGTCCACGTCTCCCTTGATGCCCGGCACGCGACCCGTGGCGGTGAACTGCCAGAATTCCCATTGCCGGTTCTCGTAACGCTCGTGCGGCTTGGCTGCGACGGAGCGAATCCAGAAGGGATAATCGTCAAATTCCGTGATGCCTTCCAGCACGTCCTCATGGAAGGTGATGTCGGTGTAGATGATCGGCTTCTTGCCGTAATGCGCGTGGAAGGCTTTCAGCAATTCGCGCATCTTGGCGCGGGCCTTCTCCGGCGTGGTGCGCGGGCAGCGCGACAGGTGGTTCCACTCCACATCCAGCACCGGCGGCAGGGCCTCGGGGTCTTTGGGCACGTTGCGGATGTACCAGCGGATCTGATCCTTGGCGGGGCGGCACCAGAACACGAAGTGATAGGCACCACGCGGCACGCCTGCTTCCTTCGCGCCCTCCCAGTTGTCACGGAAATTGCTGTCGAGGTGATCGCCTCCCTCGGTGGCCTTGATGAAGGCGAAGCGCGTTCCGGCCTTCTTCACTTCCTTCCAGTCGATGTCGAACTGGTACTTGGACACGTCGATGCCCTGGACCGCGTGCTGGCGGGCAGCAGCGACGCCGTCATGGGGATCGGAATCACCCTTGCGCGGATAGGGATTGCGGGCCTCGACGGCAAAGCTGGCGATGAGCGCACAGACGAGCACGAGCGCCACGCCCGCACGCCTTCCCGCCTCACGCAATGACCCCAACATGACGCAACCCTTGATGTTGGAAGCATCTTTCACGTGAGGGCGGTTAACGCGGGTTTACGTTTGCCGGTTAACCTTGGGTGATGATGAAGGAAAGGTTACCGCCTTACTCCGGCGGTGGCTCATCCAGTGGCTGGGGCTTCGGTTCTTCCGGGCGCGGCACGGCGGCAGGTTGCGGCACTGGCAACGGCTGTTGCTGGATGGCGACGGGAGCGGCTGGCTCAGCCTGCGGTGCGCGAGCAAAGCGCGAACTCGGCTGGCGCTGCGCGATGTCATACTGACCCGTCACCCAGGCCTGGAATTCCTGTTCCGAACCGTAGAAGGCGTTGCGGTCGACATCGCCGCGAATGCCGGGCACGCGGCCCGTGGTGGTGAACTGCCAGAACTCCCAGCGTCGGTTGGCATAGCGCTCCTCGGGCCGTGCCGCCGTGGAGCGGATCCAGAACGGATAGCCCTCGAATTCATTCGTGCCCTCGATCACGTCCTTGTGGAACGGGATGTCGGTGTAGATGATCGGGCGCTTGCCCGTGTGCTGCTCAAGCTCCCGCAGCATCAGCTTCATCTTCTCGATCGCCGTCTCCCGCGAGACCTTGCGCGGACAGGTGCGCGAATGCCCGTTCCACTCGACATCGAGGATGGGCGGCAGCGCCAACGCGTCGTTGGTCTGCGGAATATGCTGGACAAACCATTGCGCCTGCTCATGGGCGGGGCGGCACCAATAGACGAAATGATAGGCTCCGGCCGGGATGCCCGCAGCGCGCGCACCGTTCCAGTTCTGCAGGAAGCGCGGATCGATGTGATCGCCGCCTTCCGTCGACTTGATGAAGACGAAGCGCGTACCGGCGGCCTTCACCGCACGCCAGTCGATATCACCCTGCCAGCGCGAGATATCGATGCCATGGACGGGATAGCGCATGGCGCTGGCCACGCCCGCATGGGGCTTGGCGTCGGATTTCGCCCCGTACCGGCCCGAATAATCCTCGATGGCACAGGCTGTTGCGGCGAAGGCCAGCAGGGCAGCCAGCGCACGCGCCATCCCCGCCCGTGCTCCAGGCCCCTTCGGCAGCGCGAACCCTCGCAAGGTGATCCTCGTTCTCATGACCGATCTATCATGCAATCCCGGTTAACGTTGGGTTTACCGATTGCCATATGCGGCAGTGGCAAAGACACGGAAGGTCCATCACGGAAGCTGGCGCGCCTCCGGGAAGCGCCGCAGCATCTGCGCAGCTTTTGTGGCGGAAAGGCGGACATGCAGCGTCACGTCGCCTTTCTTGTCGGCCTTGCGCTCCATGACCTCGCCAAAACCATAGACCGCGCTCAAGCCTTCGCCATCGGTCGACTGGATTTTCAGCCGCCAGATCCTGCGATCTTGCGTCAGGCGCCGTTCGATGCTCCCCCTGAGACCATCCAGCCCATCGCCGGTGACCGCCGAGACGAGCAGGGGCCTGCTGTCATCCGGGCGTCCGGACACCACGTTCTCCAGCTGCTGCCGCCGTTCTGGCGTCAGCAGGTCCGCCTTGTTCCAGACCTCGATCAGCCGACGGTTGTCATCGGGGTTGATGCCAAGCTCCGCCAGGATGGCGAGCACATCCTCGCCCTGCGCCTCGGCGTCCTCATGGGCCATGTCGCGGACATGCAGGATGATGTCGGCGACCAGCACATCCTCGAGGGTGGCACGGAAGGCAGCGATGAGCGTGGTGGGCAGGTCGGAGATGAAGCCCACCGTATCCGACAGGATCACATCCAGGCCGGGCTTCAGCTTGACCACCCGCGCCGTCGGATCAAGCGTGGCAAAGAGCATGTCCTTGGCCAGCACTTCGGCACGGGTCAGGCGGTTGAAGAGCGTCGACTTGCCAGCGTTGGTGTAGCCGACCAGCGCCACCGTCGGATAAGGCACGCGCTCGCGCCCGGCGCGGTGCAGCCCCCGGGTGCGCTTCACCTGGTCCAGCTCGCGCTCCAGCCGCGTCATGCGTTCCTGGATCAACCGCCGGTCCGTCTCGATCTGGGTTTCACCCGGGCCACCCATGAAGCCGAAGCCGCCACGCTGGCGTTCAAGGTGGGTCCAGGAGCGGACGAGGCGGCTTTTCTGATAGCCCAGATGCGCCAGTTCGACCTGCAGCGTGCCTTCCCGCGTGCGGGCGCGGCGACCGAAAATCTCGAGGATCAGCCCTGTGCGATCAATGACCTTGGTACCGAAGGCCTTTTCCAGGTTGCGCTGCTGCACCGGGGACAGGGCCGCATCGACGACGACAAGGCCGATATCCTCGGCTTTCGCCAGATCAGTGATCTCCTCGACCTTGCCCTTCCCCAGATAGGTCGCGGGACGGGGCGCTTCGGTTGCGGCAACAAAGCTCTGGATGATGGCAAGGTCGATGGCCAGCGCCAGCCCTGTGGCTTCGTCGAGTCGCGCATCAATGGAACGCGACGGGGCCTTTTCACCCGATGGCCCCTTGCGGAACCGCAGGCGATAAGGGCCAACGACCAGAGTGCGGGTGCTGGCCGCAATCGCTTTTTCAGAATCGGCTTTGCTGCGCAGATCAGCAATCCTGCCGGATTGCGTGTCGTGATCCTCGGGATCTTCCGTCATGCGGCGGGTTCCCCTGCCACGACGATGCCCTGGTCTGACCGAGACGTGGAAATCTCAGGCTTCTTCTTGAGGTTCGAACAGCTGCACCGGCGCACCAGGCATGATGGTCGATATCGCATGCTTGTAGACCAGTTGACTGTGCCCGTCACGGCGCAGGAGGACACAGAAATTGTCGAACCAGGTGACGACACCTTGCAGCTTCACACCGTTCACCAGAAAGATCGTCAGCGGTATTTTCTGCTTCCGGACATAGTTCAGGAACGTGTCCTGGAGATTTTGATTCTTAT
>JANNFV010000597.1:0-1722 GCA_031380285.1 Hyphomicrobiales bacterium
TAAAACAATCAAGGATGAGCTGCGGAGCTTCGATCTGCTTGTATTATGCCCAAATCTCCCTCTCCTCAGGATGAGGAGGCTTTTGCATTGCAAATTGCAGCCTCCCTCATCCTGAGGTGCGACGAAGCGCAGCGAAGGAGCCTCGAAGGACGCACCACGCCGCCGCAAGCCGTCCTCTGACCGAGCAAATTCCGCTGTCACAGCCGCCCCAGCGCCTTCAGCTCGTGCAGCGCCTTCGCGTCGCGGGCCGAGACATCGGGGAAGGCCGGATCGGAACCCACATCATCGGTGTAGCGCCATGATCTCGCGCATTTCTGCCCCGTCGCCTTGGCGAAGACGACAGAAACACCCTTCACCTGCTCCATTGTGAAGGCATCCGCGGGTGCAGGCTTGCCCGTGATGGTGATCGCCGATGTGATGGCGATTTCGGCCATGTCGATGTTGGTCAGCGAAGCTAGCAGCGCTGCATCCGTGATGTGAACCACGGGCGCAGCCTCCAGCGACGAGCCAATCACCTTGCCCGCCCGCTGCAGTTCCAGTGCGCCGGTGATGACGGAGCGGACATTGCGGATTTTTTCCCACTTGGCCGCGAGTGCGTCGTCGCGGTGCCTGCCGAGATTGTCCGGGAAGGTCAGCAGATGCACGCTGTCCGTGCCGTCCGGGCGATACTCGCGCCACGCCTCATCCGCTGTGTAGGCCAGAATCGGCGCCAGCCACTTCAGGACCGCATCACAGATCATGTCGATGGCTGTGAGGGCCGCCCGCCGCGCGAGCGATGATGGCGGCTCGCAATAGAGCGTGTCCTTGCGGATGTCGAAATAGAACGCGGAGAGGTCCGTGTTCATGAAGGCCGACAGCACCGACACCACCTTCTTGTAATCATAGCTGGCATAGGCCGTGCGCACCTGCCCGTCGAGTTCCGCCAGCCGGTGCAGCATCAGCCGCTCCAGTTCCGGCATGTCCTGCGCTGTCACCGTGTCATCCGGCTGGAAATGCGCCAGCGTGCCCAGCATCCAGCGCAGCGTGTTGCGCAGCTTGCGATAGGCCTCCGAGATGTTCTTGATGATGTCGGGGCTGATGCGCTGGTCGTCGGAATAATCGACGGACGCTACCCAGAGCCGCAGGATATCCGCGCCCGATGTCTTGATGATATCCTGGGGGGCCACGACATTGCCGAGTGATTTCGACATTTTCTGGCCGTTGCCATCCATCGTGAAACCGTGCGTGAGCACGATGTCATAAGGGGCGCGTCCGCGCGTGCCGGCACTTTCGATCAGCGAGGAATGGAACCATCCCCGGTGCTGGTCGGACCCTTCGAGATACATCACCCGGTCCGGTCCGCCATCCGCCTTGCGGTGGATGCCTGCGAGGCCGGG
This sequence comes from Hyphomicrobiales bacterium, assembly GCA_031380285.1. Classification (GTDB taxonomy): domain Bacteria; phylum Pseudomonadota; class Alphaproteobacteria; order Rhizobiales; family Beijerinckiaceae; genus JADCCX01. The sequence continues at coordinate 1,377 of JANNFV010000597.1, forward strand.
GAAGTTCTTCGGGTCATTCAGCACATAGGAATGCGTCGAGCCTGAATCGAACCAGACATCGAGCACGTCGTTGATCTTCTCGTAATCCGCCGGGTTGTAATCCGGCTTCAGGAAGCGTGAACCGTCCGCATCGGCAAACCAGGCGTCGCCGCCCTCGGCCTCGAAGGCATCGGCGATGCGCTTGTTGACGCGCTCGTCCTTGAGAACCTCTTTCGTCTTCTTGTCGACGAATACCGTGATCGGCACGCCCCAGGCGCGCTGGCGGGAGACGACCCAGTCGGGCTTCGCTTCGATCATGCCGGTGATGCGGTTCTGTCCGGAGGCAGGCACCCATTCGGTTTCCTTG
>JANNFV010000613.1:0-1864 GCA_031380285.1 Hyphomicrobiales bacterium
CGTCGACTTTCCACATCCTGTCGGGCCGACGATGGCCACGAACTCGCCTTCAGCCACCGCAAGGCTGCATGGCGACACGGCATCATAGCGACCGCCATCCTTCAGCACAAAGCTGATGGCGACATCGGTGAGCTGGACGGCAGCGACGGTCATGCATCCTCCCCGCGCCCCTTCTGACGAGATGGCTGCGGCGTGGAAAGTGGTAAGCGGCAGGCCAGATCATTGCAAGCCGGGTTGTTTCCAGCAGGCGACAGTGGTTAGGTTGTCTGACAACTGTCCAAAGGGATCCTATGCCCGTTGATTCCCGCCCGCGTGAACGTCTCGCCGACCAGATCTACGGCAAGCTGCTCGAAGATATCGCGTCCCAGAGCAAATCCGTGGGCGACCGGTTGCCGACCGAGAACCAGTTGGCCCTCAGCTTCGGCGTCTCGCGCCCCGTGGTGCGGGAGGCGCTGACCCGGCTGCAGAGCGATGGCTTCATCGCCTCGCGCCAGGGTGCGGGAACCTTCGTGCGCAACCGGCCACCCAGCCGCCTGCTGAAATTCGCCAGCGCCGCCGGACTGTCCAATTTTCTCTCCTCCTTCGAGGTGCGCATTGCGCTGGAGGGCGAGGCCGCGCGCCTGGCCGCACTGCGCCGCACGCCCGATGACATCGCCCGCATCACCGCGACCATTCATGCGCTGCGGGCCGATATCGCGGCTGGCACCGCCAACACCGACGCCGATTTCGACTTTCACCGCGCCATCGCCCGGGCCAGCGGCAATCCGCTTCTACTGGAAATCCTGATCGCCATCCTGCCGCCCCGCACCGCCGAAGGCAGCCAGCCGACACCTGGCTACATCCGTGGCGATCGCGTGCTGGACGAGCACAACCGCATCGCCGAAGCCATCGTCGCCGGACAGGCCGAAAGCGCCAGCCTCGCCATGCGCTATCACATCGATCAGGCCCGCATCCGGCTGACCGATGTGGAGCGCGACCTGTGATGAATGCCCTCTCCCCTTATCTCTCGAAAGCAACAGCATGAGCACCGATCTTTTCAAACTCGCGGGAAAAACCGCCCTGATCACCGGCTCGTCCCGTGGCCTGGGCCGCGCCATGGCGGAGGGCATGGCCAGGGCGGGTGCCCGCGTGGTCATCAACGGCACCGATGCCGGTCGTGTGAGCGAGGCCGTGAATGCCATGAATGCCGACGGCATGCAGGCGACTGGCTGCGTCTTCAATGTCACGGACGAGGCGACGATCAAGGCAAGCTTCGAGCGCTTCGACACCGAGGGAACCGCCATCGACATCCTGGTGAACAACGCGGGCATCCAGTTCCGCAAGCCGATGGTGGAGCTTGAAACCGCCGACTGGCAGCGCGTGATCGACACCAACCTCACCAGCGCTTTCGTGATCGGGCGCGAGGCCGCCAAACGCATGATTGCGCGGGGCCATGGCAAGATCATCAATATCGGCTCGCTGATGAGCGGGCTTGGCCGGGCCACGGTCGCGCCCTACACAGCGGCGAAGGGCGGCATCAAGTCGCTGACCCAGGCCATGACGGCGGAATGGGCGGGCCTCGGCATCCAGGCCAATGCCATTGGCCCCGGCTACATGATCACGGACATGAATCAGGCACTGATCGACAATCCCGCCTTCGACAGCTGGGTGAAGGGCCGCACACCGTCCAAGCGCTGGGGCAAGCCGGAGGAACTGGTCGGTGCCGCGATCTTCCTGGCGTCACCCGCGTCGGACTACATCACCGGCCAGATCATCTACGTCGATGGTGGCATGACAGCCATTATTTAGAAGAAACCACTCTTCCAGGAGAGACTGCTGCATAGCCATCGTGCGTCCTTCGAGGCTCCGCTTCGCTTCGCACCAC
>JANNFV010000653.1:0-12056 GCA_031380285.1 Hyphomicrobiales bacterium
CTTCTGCGGCTCCTTGCCAATTTTCTGGCAGGTCTCGATGTAATCATCGACCGCTTCGTGAAAGGCTTCGCGCAGAGCTTCGACCGTATCGGCATGAAAGCCGATTCCATCGCGGATGCCCGCGATGCGCCCGGTGAAGATGCCGTCCTCGTCGTCATAGTCGATGCGGGCGGAATAGCCCTTGTGGCTCATGGTGCTGGTCATGGCTTCACTCCGATTCTTTCAAGGTAATCCCGCGCGTCGTGGACCTGATAGCGCTTGGCTTCCTTGGCCGGATGCGGGCGACGAAAAGTCTGGACCTCTCCATCCTTCTCGAACCGCACCCGCGAACCGCGCCCTTCGATGATCCGGGCACCTGCGGCGACCAGCAGGCTTTCGATATCCGTCCAGGCAATCGTACCGGATACCGGATCCGTGAAAACGGCCTCAAGTGTCCGACGGTGCCTGTTATTCATATTGCCAGCCATATCTCATGCTTGCATTATTTGCAAGCTACTTGCAGAGCGCCGCTGTTCGGCATGAATGGCGCAAATGAACCTCCCCGCCACATTTTCGCCACGCCTTGGGCGCGCATTGCCTCTTGGAGGCGTCGATCCGTGCCGGGACGCCATTGAACGCAAATTGGCCGGTCAAGGTAGTACGCCTCCAACCCGTCGACACAACAAGACGACCGGCAGCAGCCATCCCTCATTGGCAGAATTTCGAGCGCCCATCCCTGCCACGTTGCTCGATATCGACATGGATATGGTTGGCATGGGCCGCATCCGAGCCCGGCCCCAGAACCGTGGAAAAGATGCCGCAGGCCGCAGCGCGGTATGCCGCCATGAAGCGGATCGTCTCGGGTCCATCCGGCTTTTCGACGCTCAGCTTCCGGCCTCCAAACACCTCAACGGCCATCGTATCGACGGCGTTGCCCTGTCCGTGGCTCGACGTCTTTGCACCGGGCTGGCGGTTGCGCGGGCGGCATTCGTAGCCTGGCCCGGTGCTAACCGAGATCAGTTCCTTGCCGGTGATGCCAAGGGCAAGGGGTGCGGCAATGTCGCTGGTAAAGCGGGCGAAGCGTTCCGCCATGGCGCAGGAGAGGGTGGGATGATCCGGGAATCGGATGCGGCGTTCCTTCAAGGCGGCATCCGCCACCGATAACAACACCACAGGCTCCATGATCATGCAGGCCGCATCGGGTGACTTGGCAAGCGATGCTGCGCGTTCAACGGCTATGCCCGCCTTTGCGAGGCGAGCGGCGCAATCCTCGCTGTTCGGCCCGGCCATCCCGGATTTGGCGAGATCAGGTTCGGCACGCACCCGCGACGAGCCAGCAGCCAGCGCGAGAAGCAGCAACATGATGATGACTGTCGCGAGGACGGGGGCAGATATGCGCATGTTCACGCCATCAGACATGATCGCGGCTATTCCATGGTTCTGGCCGCCGTCACTCTGCCCTGAAGAACCCCATGCGCCGCAGCGCCTGCATCAGCACATGACGACCCGACAGGCTTTCCGGACCTGCGACGCGCTTGGCGGAATGCACGGTCCAGGGCGCTTTCACGTTCATCTTCTCACGGACATAGAAGGCCGCCATTTCGATGTTGTAGCGCTGAATGGCCTCGTCCTGCCGTTCGAGGTCATAATGCCCATGGTGGAGCACGGCCTCCTGCGGGAGCCGCGGCTTGACCGAGCCGCCATGACCTTCAGCCGAATAACCCACGCAAAGACCGAAAACGACAGCACAAGCCGGTGGCAAAGTCAGCAGCGCGCCCAGTTCCTCCGGCCGGTTGCGCATGCCACCGATATAGACCGTGGAGAGCCCCAGGCTTTCAGCCGCCACGGTCGCGTTCTGTGCCGCCAGAGAGGCATCGATGGCCGCGCACAGGAACATCTCGAATGTGTCGTTGCCAGCGCGTGCAAGGGTCTCCTGCGCCGCCACGCGGTCGAGACGGGCGAGATCGGCCAGGAACAGCAGAAACACCGGGCATTGCTCGATATGGGCCTGTCCTCCAGCCATGGTGGCACACTGTGCCTTGACGGCAGGATCGGTGACGGCGACCACGCTCCAGGTCTGCAGATTGGACGAGGTCGCGGCAGACTGTGCTGCCGCGATGATCGTGGCCAGTGCCCCCTCGGGCAGTGGATCGGGGCGGTAGCCGCGCACCGAGCGATGCGCCAGCATCTGGTCGATGACCGGGTTGCTCAAGGTTGGCATCGGCGCATTGTCGGAGCCATAGCGCAGTTCGATGGCTTCAGCGATGGATGGCATGGGACTCCTCAAAAAGGGGATTGGCGAAAGGCTGGCGCTGGGATAGCTCAATGACATGCCACTGACCACTGCCTCCAGGGGTGTGTACCCCATCGCGCCCACCCCCTTCGATGCCGATGGCAGCATCGATTGGCCAAGCCTGGAAAAACTGATGGCGCATTACCGGGCCATTGGCTCGGATGGTGTCACCGTGCTGGGCATGATGGGCGAGGCCCCCAAGCTGGAGCCGGACGAATCGCTTGAGATCGTCAAGCGCACGGCGAAGATCATGCAAGGATTGCCTGTGGTTGTCGGTGTCTCGGCTCCTGGATTTGCGGCGATGCGCAAGCTGGCACGGGATTCGATGGAGGCGGGAGCGGCTGGCGTGATGATCGCGCCGCCCAGCACGCTGCGCACGGATGACCAGATCGTTGGCTATTACGCCCAGGCCGTGGAAGCCATCGGACGGGATATCCCGTTCGTCATCCAGGACTATCCGCTGCTGCTCACCGTGGTGATGACGGCAGGCGTGATCCGCCGCATCGTCCAGGACAATCCATCCTGTGTCATGCTGAAGGCCGAGGACTGGCCGGGGCTGGAGAAGATCACAGCCTTGCGGAATTTCCAGAAGGATGGATCGCTGCGCGCATTGTCCATCATGGTTGCCAATGGCGGGCTGTTCCTCGATTTCGAGATGGAGCGTGGGGCCGATGGCTCCAACACGGGCTATGCGTTCCCCGAGATGCTGATCGGCGTGGTCAAGCTGATGCAGGCTGGACAGCGCGATGCGGCGCACGATCTCTTCGATGCACATCTGCCGCTGCTGCGCTACGAACAACAGCCCGGCGTGGGGCTGGCGGTCCGCAAATATGTGCTGATGAAGCGCGGCATCATTGCATCGGAGGCCCAGCGCAAGCCAGGTGCCGTGCTGTCGGCCACGGCGAAATCCGAGGTGGATTATCTCCTTGGTCGCCTGGCGAAGCACGATCCGCTGGCGAGGATGTGATGTGCGCGCGCTGCGCCCTGCAAACCGACCGCAGCAAGGCCGCGCTCGATCCGTTTCTGGTGACCATGCTCAAGGATCTGGCGGCGCAGGGGGTGGCGACGCCTGATCCTGCCGAGGCTGGAATTGCCGAAGCCAGGCGCATCAACGAACTCTATTTCAAGGCGATCAGCGAGCCGCAGGTGGCAGTGCACAGCATCACCGTGGTGCATGCGCAGGCGGCAGACGGGTATCGCGTGCCGGTGAAGGTCGCGGTGCCGCTCAATGCCGGGAAGGCCGCACCCGCCCTGCTCTATTGCCATGGCGGCGGTTATGCCTTTGGCGACATCAACACCCATGACGGGGTGATCCGGGCCTATGCGGCAGCTTTCGGCATGCCCGTGTTCGGCGTCGATTATCGCCGCACGCCCGAGTACGCCTATCCGAAGGCGCTGGAGGATGCGCTGGCAACGGTCGCTGCCATCCGCAGCACAGATTGGATAGGGCAATTCGGCCATGATCCGGGGCGCATCTTCATCATCGGTGACTCCGCCGGTGCGCATCTGGCGCTGACGACGATGCTGGCCTTGCGCGACCGCGGCCTGCCGCAACTCGCGGGCGCGGGACTGATGTATGGCATGTATGCGCGGCGCTTCGACACCTGGTCGCACCACACCTATGGCGATGGCAGCGTGGGGTTGTCGTCTGCCAGGATGCGCTGGTTCTGGGACCAGTTGATGGGGCCACAGCCAAGCGCCGGTGACAAACTCAAGGAGCCGCTCGACGCTGATCTCACCGGCCTTCCACCCCTCGCCCTGCTGGCGGCGGAGGTGGACTGCCTGCTCGATGACACGCTTGATCTGGTGGAAAGCTGCAAGCGCCAGGGGCATCGCCACAGCTTTGACCTGGTGCGCAATGTGCCCCACGGCTTCATGCAGTTCTCGTCGGTCTATGAGGTGACGCGGACGAGCATGGCGAGGTTGGCAGAACGGATGCGGCCAACAGCCGGTTAGATCACGACGTTTCTCGACGGAAACACGTCATGGCCGCGCTTGACGCGGCCATCCACGTTTATGGGCTGCAGGAAGACGTGGATGGACGGGTCAAGCCCGTCCAAGACGACGTGGCACTGTTTCCGTCAAAAAACGTCATGCTTTAAGGCGCGATCAGCGCCTTGATCTGCGCCCGCATCGGCTCCGCAGCAACAAGGATTTGCTTGATCGCGAAAAAATCCAGCGCGCTGAAACCAGCCACCCGGGGTTGCAGCAGATGCACCTTGGGCGTGGACTGGAAGCGCTGGGCATTGGCGAGCTTGGCTTCGGTGATCGCCATCTGCATGATCTGCGAAGCGCCGAGCGTCGCCTCCAGCACGGAGGGTTGTGTCGCGGCGTCCTCGGCCTCCGGCCCACCCACCACATCGATGGCGATGATCATGTCGCAGGGCACAGGCATGCAGTCGAACGGCAGCGGATTGGCCGCCGCACCGTCGATATGCAGCCGGTTGTTGAGCGAAACGGGGCGCACCAGACCGGGAATGGCCAAGGATGCCGCCACCGCAGGCCGGATCAAACCGTCGGTAACCGCCGCCTGTTCCCGGCCATAGAAATCCGTCGAGACCGCGACGAAGGGCATGCGGAGATCGGAAAACCGCTCCGGCATGGAGGGCGGCCAGAATTCCTTGAGGATGATCTCGCCATCGACCTGCACGATGCTGCCGAAGGCCCCCGAGAACAGGTCGGAGAACGATCCCGTGCGCGCCCGAAACACCTTGGCCATCACATCCGTGCGATCCCGCAGCATCTTCAAGGCATGCTCGCGGATGGCCCGGGCGGAATACCCCGCAGCATAGGCAGCGCCGATGATGGCGCCGATCGAAGTGCCCGTGATGGCGGCGGGCCGGATGCCCGCCTGATCGAAAGCCTCCAGCGCCACGATATGCGCCAGCCCTTTCGCGCCGCCGCCGCCCAGGGCGAGACCAATGCGCAGTTCCGCTGGAACTTGAGTGTGGGCGTCAGGCATCATGGCTTCAGGAAGGCCAGCAGCGCCGCCAGCGTATCCAGCGGATTTTCTTCAGGCAGGAAATGTCCGCCATTGAGTGCCTTGCCTGTGACTGCAGGTGCGTAGGGTTTCCACGATGCCAGCGGGTCCGGGCTCGCGGAAGGAATGCCGACGCTGCCCCAGATCGCCAGCATCGGTACCGTGATCTGCCTGCCTGCAGCACGGTCCGCATCATCCGCAGCACGGTCCAGCGTGGCACCCGCGCGATAATCCTCGCACATCGCGGTGATGCGCGATGAATCCTGCACGAAAGCCCTGTAATGCGCGACCGCGCGGCCATCAAAACCCTGCAAGTCCTTGGTGGCTGTCCAGCTTGCCAGAAGGTCGTCGATCAGCGCCGATGGCTTCTGCTTGATCCTTGTTTCGGGACCTGGCGCTGCCTCGGCCAACCATTTCCAGTGGGGTGCCACGGGCGAGTCCGGTTGTTCTATCAAGTCCCACATCGCAGCCGTCGGCAGAATGTCGACCACAGCCAGTTTCGAGACACGGCCGGGGTGATCAAGGGCGAGCCGGTAGGCGACGCGAGCGCCGCGATCATGGCCCACGATGGCGGACTGGACGATGCCGAAATGCTCCATCACCGCCAGCACGTCTTCGCCCATGGCCCGCTTCGAATAGGTCTCATGAGCCGGATCGGCATGGGGTGCGCTCGACCAGCCATAGCCGCGCAGATCAAGGCAGATCACCTTGAAGTCCCTGGCAAGGGCTGGCGCGATCCTGTGCCACATCACATGCGTCTGGGGAAAGCCGTGGATGAGGATCAGTGGCTGACCGGTGCCGCTGCTGCGGGCAAAGATCTTGCCTTCGGGAGCGGGAATCCAATGGCTTTCGAAGCCGGGGAACAGATCAGCAAGATCGGACATGGGGACGCTCCAATCGGCAGAAGGTGGCAGGCCGGGAGGGCAAGATCAACCCTCGAGCGCCCATCACGGCATCGCCCGCCAGGCGATATCGCGCCGACAGAAGCCTTCGGGCCAGTCGATCGCATCCACCCCCGCATAGGCCCGGGTGCGGGCCTCGGCCACGGTGCTGCCCGTCGCGCAGACATTCAGCACCCGGCCCCCATTGGCGACAAGACCGGATGCTGTCGCCTTGGTTCCGGCATGGAAAATGGTCACGCCATCCAGGCCTGCGGCTGTCTCAAGGCCCCGGATGGTGCTGCCCTTGAGCGGCTCGCCGGGATAGCCCGTGGCGGCCATCACCACGGTCAATGCCGGGTCAGGGCTAAAGCGCGCGCTCGCGGTGTCCAACGCGCCATCGGCGCAGGCCAGAAGCAGGGTCAGCAGGTCATCCTGAAGACGCAGCATCAGCACCTGGCATTCCGGATCGCCGAAGCGGGCGTTGTATTCTATCAGCTTGGGACCGTCGCGTGTGAGCATGAGGCCCGCAAACAGCACGCCGGAGCACGGCATGCCCTTTGCGGCCATCAGCCTCGCCGTGGGGCGGATGATGCGGTCCATCACCTCGGCCTCCATGGCCGGGGTGAACACGGGTGCGGGCGAATAGGCCCCCATGCCGCCGGTGTTCGGCCCGGTGTCGCCGTCGCCCACCCGCTTGTGATCCTGTGCGGCTGCCAAGGCCAGCACCTGCTCGCCATGGGCCAGCGCGAAGAAGCTGACCTCCTCGCCCTCCATGAACTCTTCGATCACAACCTCTGCCGATGCGCCAAACTGGCCGGCAAACATCTCGGCAATGGCAGCCTCGGCTTCCGCAACCGTCATGGCAACGACCACGCCCTTGCCTGCGGCCAGACCGTCATACTTCACCACGATGGGCGCACCCTCGCGGCGGGCATAAGCCATGGCGTCCTCGGCATTGCTAAAGCGGCCATAGGCTGCGGTCGGAATGCCCGCTTCATCGCAAATCCGCTTGGTGAAGGCCTTCGATCCCTCGAGCTGGGCCGCCAACCGGCCATGCCCGAAGACCTTGATGCCACCCGCCCTCAGGTCATCGGCGAGACCTGCGACCAGTGGCCCTTCCGGACCCACAACGACAAAACCGATGCGCATCAGGCGGCAGAAATCCAGCATGGCACGATGATCGGCGATGTCGAGCACGACATTCGCGCCGCAAGCGGCGGTGCCGGGGTTGCCTGGCGCGATGAACAGCTTCGTCAGCAAAGGGCTTTGCGCAAGCCTTGCGGCGAGGGCATGCTCGCGTCCACCGGAGCCGATGAGGAGCACATTCATTTCAGGCACACCTGTAGGCACACTTGCAGGCATACTTGCAGGCACACTTGCATGACAATTCCCTGTGGTCTGGATCGCCACAGGGCCTAGCACCGAATCCTGCAGCGTTCTACAGGAAGGGACACACGCATGTGAGCCATGACGGAAACAACGACCAACCTGCCTGAAATCTCGGTTTCGGACCTTGCCGGTGCCATCAAGCGCACAGTCGAGGAGGCCTTCGGCTATGTCCGGGTGCGCGGCGAGATCACGGGTTATCGCGGCCCCTCGGCCTCGGGCCACGTCTATTTCGGCCTCAAGGACCATTCCGCCAAGATCGATGCCGTGATCTGGAAAGGTGTCTTCGGGCGGATCAAGACACGACCCGAAGAGGGCCTCGAGGTCATTGCCACTGGCAAGGTTTCCACCTTTCCCGGCTCATCCAAATATCAGCTCATCATCGAAATCATGGAGCCTGCAGGCGTGGGCGCGTTGCTGGCCAAACTGGAGGAGCGTCGCAAGCGGCTTGCCGCCGAGGGCTTGTTCGATCCCGCCCGCAAGCAGATCCTGCCGTACCTGCCCGCTGTCATCGGTGTCGTGACTTCGCCCACCGGTGCTGTCATCCGCGATATCATCCATCGCATCGCAGACCGTTTTCCGTTGCATGTGCTGGTCTGGCCCGTGCGCGTGCAGGGCGAATCCAGCCCCGCCGAAGTGGCCGCTGGCATCCGGGGCTTCAACGCCATCGCAACCGGTGGGGCGATCCCGCGACCCGATATCATCATCGTGGCGCGCGGCGGCGGATCGCTCGAGGATCTGTGGGGCTTCAATGACGAGGAGGTGGTGCGCGCTGCCGCCGCCAGCGACATTCCGCTTGTCTCCGCCATCGGCCACGAGACGGATACGACGCTGATCGACCACGCTGCCGACCTGCGTGCGCCAACGCCGACCGGCGCGGCGGAAATGATCGTGCCTGTTAGGGCCGAGTTGCTGGCGGCAACGGGTGATCTGGGTGCCCGGATCAGCAGCGGCCTGCGGCGTCTCGTCGAGCGCCGCAAGACCGAATTGCGGGCTGCCGCAAGGGCGTTGCCAACACCGGAAAACCTGCTGGCGCAGCCGCGCCAGCGGCTCGACATGGCGACGCAGCGCTTGCCGAAGGCGCTGAAAAGCAATCTTGACGGCAGGCGGCTGCGCCTGTCCCGCACGGCAACGGCGCTGGCCAGCCACTCTCCGCGGGCCGTGCTCGCCTCGCGCCGCCAGCAACTGAACGGGCTTGGCCGGGCGCTCGAAAGCCATTTCGCCAACCGCCTGCGCCAGGAAAAGCGCGAAGTGCTGCGCCAACGGGAGCGGGTCGCCGAACTTGGCGAACGGCTGACCCTCAATTTTGGCAAGCAGTTGCTGCGGCGGGCCGACCGGCTGGAGAATGCCGGAAAGCTTTTGCAGGGCTACAGCTACCAAGGTGTTCTGGGCAGGGGCTTTGCGCTGGTGCTGAACGACAAGGGGCAACCTGTCAAAAGCGTTGCAGCAGCCGCTCCCGGTAGCACCCTCACAGTCGAGGTGGCAGATGGCCGGTTCGCCGCTGTGGTGGCCGGAAAACTGCCGTCCGGCAAGATGCGCGCGTCAGAGGACAAGCCTCAGACCGATCTTTTTGGATGACCACAATGGCTGCCGCTCACCCTCCCATCGCTCACGCCATGATCCTTGCTGCTGGTCTTGGCACCCGCATGCGGCCTGTCACGGATACAATGCCCAAGCCCCTGATCAAGGTGGGAGGCAAGGCGCTGGTCGATCATATCCTGGGTTATTGCCGCGACGGCGGCGTGGCGGATGCCGTGGTCAACGTGCATTACCTGGCGGACCAGATGGAGGCGCATGTCCTGGCCGTGAGTGAGCCGCGCATCACGGTGTCGGACGAGCGAGCGGGCTTGCTCGATTCCGGCGGTGGCGTGAAGAAAGCCCTGCCACATCTGGGCCATGGACCGTTCTTCATCCTCAATGCCGACGCGATCTGGATCGACGGCCCCCAGCCCAGCCTCAACCGGCTGCGGGCACATTGGGATGGCGACAGCATGGACATCCTGCTGCTGCTCGCCGATGCCGCAAACGCCACGGGCTGGGGCAACAAGGGCGATTTCGCCATGGACCAGCAGGGTCGCCTGCGACGCCCCGAGAAGGGCGAGGTGACGCCCTTCGTCTATGCCGGTGCGGGCATCTGGAAGCCCGAGCTGTTCGATGGCAGGCCGGATGTCTTCTCGCTCAATCGCCTGTTTGACGAGGCCGCGAGCCAGGGACGGCTGCATGGCCTGCGGCTCGACGGCACCTGGATGCATGTCGGCACACCCGATGCCATTCCTGAGGCCGAGGCCGTGATCCGGCGGCACTTGCTGTGACAGGCTCTCCTGACGACGAGGCAGGGCGGCATCGCGTCAATGTGAAATCGATCCCCATTGGGGTGCCCTTCCTGCAAACCCTGGTCAAGGGTTGCCTCGATGGCGGCCTTGACATCACATTTCCGGCGGATGGCAGGGACTATTCCTCCGCGACCATCTACGTGCCGACACGCCGTGCCGCCCGAGCCCTTGCCCACGCCTTCGCGGATGCCCTGAAGCCGCGCACTGTGCTGCTGCCGCGCATCGTGCCTTTGGGTGATCCGTCCGATCTGGAGGAAAGCGCCATCCTCGCGGGGCACATGATGGAGGCTGATCTGGCCTGGCGCGAGGCCGGTGGAGGTGTCTCAAGCGATGTTCCACCCGCCATCGGCGACCTGGAGCGGCGCTTGCAGCTTGCCCGGCTGATCGAGGGCTGGCGGAAAAGCCGTGGCATGATGGAACTGGCCACTGCGGGTGACGGCTTCAGCATCGGGAGCAGCTTTGCCGACAGTTTCGCGCTCGCCGGTGCACTGGCTGCCCTGGTCGATGAATTCGCGATCGAGGGCATTGACTGGCGCAGGGTCAAGACCCTGAACGATGGACAGTTCGACCGATACTGGGCCCTGACGCGGGAATTTCTGGCCATCGCTGGCGAGGCCTGGCCGCTGGAGCTTGAGCGGCTCAAACTCACCGATCCTGCGGCAAGGCTTGGCCGCCTGCTGCGGGCGGAAGCGGCGCGTCTCTCCGCCCTGCGCCCCGATCATGCGGTCATCGCGGCGGGCTCCACAGGCACTGTTCCGGCGACAGCGGATCTGCTGGCCGCCATCGCACGCCTGCCCAACGGCGTGGTCGTTCTGCCCGGTCTCGATACTGTTATGGATGAGCGGGGCTGGTCGCTTGTCGCGGATCAGCCGAAACCAGGCGAGGCCCAGCCAGGGCATCCGCAGGCGGCGCTGAAACGGCTGCTCTCCCGGCTTGGCATCGGCAGGGAGGCCGTCGATCACCTGGGCCAACCCGATCAGGCCTTGCTGCACCGCGCGGATATCATCCAGGCGGCAGGGCGTGCGGCGGAAGCCACCGATGATTGGCCAGCATTGCGGGAGGCCATGTCTGGAAAGCTGGCGGAGGGGCTTGCCGGTGTGAGCATTGTCGAAACCCCGGACGAACGCAGCGAGGCGCTTGCCATCGCCATCGCCCTGCGCGGGGTGCTGGAAGATGACACGGCAACCGCTGCCCTGGTGACACCGGATCGGGCGCTGGCGCAGCGGGTGTCGCTGGAATTGCTCCGCTGGGGCATCAAGGCGGATGATTCGGCCGGGACACCGCTGGCACAATCGCCTCTGGGCGCTCTCGCCAGATTGACCTTGCGGGCCGTGCTGGACGACTTCACGCCGCTGTCCGCCATGGCCGTGCTGGCGCATCCCTGCAGCGTCACGCCGTCAAGGGATGCGGCACGCACGCTCGAGATCGCGGGTCTGCGCGGCCAGGATATCGGCCTTGGCCTCGCGGGATTCTCAAAGGCGCTGGACGATGCCGAAAAGCGGATCAGCGACAGGCGCTCGCCCCGGCCCTCGCAGCGCATCACAGCCGAAGCTCTCGAGCAGGCACGGTTGCTGCTTTCGGCCTTCACGACGGCGATGCAGCCCCTCGCGGATGGCGCGACAGGGCAGCACAGGCTTGCAGTCTTCGCCGATGTTCACGCCAAGGCACTGGCGATGCTGGCGGGTGACCGCGCCTTGACGGGTGCCGATGCGGCGGCGCTTGGCAGGGTGTTTGACGAGATGCTCTCGGTCAGTTCGCAAGAGGCCTTGTCCTTCGCGGATTATGCAGCGCTGTTCGAGGTGCAGCTTGCGGGCCGCATGATCGCGCCGCAAACGCCCGCCCAAGGCCGCATCAAGATCTGGGGCCTGCTGGAGGCGCGGCTGATGGAGGCGGATCTGATTGTCCTGGGCGGCTTGAACGAAAGCATCTGGCCCGCCGACATTCGCAGCGATCCGTTCCTGAACCGCGCCATGCGTTCGGAGTTGGGCCTTCCCTCGCCCGAGCGGCGGATTGGCCAGAGCGCCCATGACTTCGCACAGGCTCTGGGTGCGCCCCGGGTGGTCATCGCCCGCGCCATGACGGTGGAGGGCCAGCCGATGGTCGCTTCGCGCTTCCTGCGCAGGCTTGATGCGTTTGTCGGTGAAGCCGCTGCCAAGGCGATGCGTCACCGCGGTCGCTGGTTGCTCGCTGGAGTGGCAGCGATG
>JANNFV010000673.1:0-6693 GCA_031380285.1 Hyphomicrobiales bacterium
GGTTTCTCCGGTTTCGGCCAGCTCTTCGAAGATCCTGCGCACGGTCTTGTCATCGACGTTAGCGAGCGCCGCCGTCTGCTCAATATGGCGTGGCGCGATTTCATCCAAGCGATAGTGCCGGTTTCGGCCTAGCGACATCGCAAGTTTGGCCTGTCTTCGTGTGACCTGACCGGTCGCAATGCTAGGCTCGGCGCTCAGCACGTCGTAAAGAGGCGTCATCCGGAAACGACCACCCGGGCGCAGGAACAGGCTGAAGTTCTTCGCGTGTCCGTCCGTTGCTCCCAGCAGCCAGAACACGATCTGCGCGCGCAGGATCATGGCGACATCGGTTTCAGGCGCATCACTACCTTTGAAGAGCAGGATCAGCGCGCGGACACCGGGCCCACCTTCAGCTTCATATTTCGCTGTCGGGGCAACGCCGAGTGCCTGGCAGCAATCCTCCTGTGGTAGGCGCAGGAGCCTGCCATCAGCCAGCCAGCTCCGGTCGAAGCGCTCGACAACCAGTGTGCGAACGCCATCGAAATTCGCCATTTCGGTCTTTGCGACCGGCAGACCCAGCGCTTCCACGAGTTTGAGGCAGAAATATTCGTTCTCGACGCTGTTCGACAGATCGATGCCGTTGGGCAGGCGGCCGATCGCAGGCTTCAGGATATGGGTCGTCGCTGTCGTACCGACAGGCTTTAGCCAGCGGCCATTGTATCGGACCAACGCGGTTTTTTCCTGTGCGCCTGCGACTGAGATGCGGAAGTCGGACTCCCGATCCAGGCCGAGAGGAGCTGCCGCAAGGTTGCGCAGAAGGCTCCCGATGGCGGCATCATTGATATTTTCACCGTTGACTGCACCGACAGCTTCAGGTGCAACCCCGTCGGGCAGGAATTGCAATGCGCCGACACAGTCCTGGCCAAGTGCGGTAAGCAGACTGTAGGCGTCAGCGCCGCCAGCGCCCAGCCTTTCGGCTATCTGGCGACGCATGCCATCCGAGTCCGGCAGCAGATTGTCAAAAACAGCAATTACGGGCTGGCCGCTGTAGCGCTCCTCCCGCAAGGGGAGGGAGAGCGAGACCGGGAAGGTGTTTCTCCATGCCAGCCAATCCGCGTCGTAGCGGAAGTCGATGGCTCCATTTGCTGCGCGCGCCAGCACACCGAC
The DNA here is from genome assembly GCA_031380285.1 of Hyphomicrobiales bacterium. Taxonomy (GTDB): domain Bacteria; phylum Pseudomonadota; class Alphaproteobacteria; order Rhizobiales; family Beijerinckiaceae; genus JADCCX01. The sequence goes on from JANNFV010000673.1 coordinate 1,147, forward strand.
AAGGCGACCGTTGAGGAAAACATTGAGCGGCGCATGCGCCCGGCGCCGTGCCATCAGAAGATGTCCTCGATCTCGGCCTGGGTAGATGCGCTGCGCGGGCGGATGACGAGCTCCAGCTTCAGCGCGACAAGCGCCTCCATCAGCGTGCGCAACTGCATCGCGGGAACGCCCGACTCGAGCCGGGAGATCGTGCCCTGTCGCGCGTGCATGCGCCCGGCCAGGTCAGCCTGCGACAGACCCGCCTGCTTGCGCTGGCGGCGCAGGATGGCTCCGATCTGTTGCTCCGTTCGGGCGATATGGGCCATGGCATTGTCTCCAGCATTTTCTATACGCGAAAACGTATGAAATAGCAATATGCGCGTTCGCGTATATTATCGAATTATACGCGAGCGCGTCTTGAAATAAGGGGAAACCCGTTCGTGTCTGAAGCTCATGGAAATGCCGCTTCCGGTTTCACCAACAAGCGCCTCACAACCGCTTGTGGAGCATGTTGGATTTGGCTTGACCCATTGGCCCATCTCTGGCCCGGTGGTGATGCAAACCGCTGTTTCCGGGCGCTATGTTCTACGATAAATCAAGAACTTAGCCCGGCTCAAAACGTGGCTTGGAATCCTAGTCCCCCAGCCAAGCAGCCTCACGAGACTGATTGGCATCGACAACTGCCTTTTGTTCCGTCGATAACAGCCGAGACGCGCTTTTCGCGCACCGGGCCATGAACAATGACAACCGTGATTTGCGAAGATGACCTGATCGTCAGCCTTGCTGACGCCTTGCAGTTCATCTCTCACTTTCATGCGCCGGACTATATCGCAAGCCTCGCAACGGCCTGGCGGCTTGAGGAAAGCGCGCCTGCCCGCAATGCGATGGCGCAAATCCTGATCAATGCCCGCATGGCGGCGCTGGGGCGGCGGCCGATGTGCCAGGATACGGGCACGGCGCAGATCTTCATGCGGATCGGCGCTGATGTGCGCATCGCGACGCACAGGGCCCTGCAGGAGGTCGTCGACGATGCCGTGCGGCTGGCCTGGCGGTCGCAGGCCAACCCGCTGCGGGCGTCGCTGGTGGACGATCCCCTGTTCGAGCGGCGCAACACCGGGGACAACACGCCTGCGATGTTGCAGGTCGAGATGGTGGCTGGCAGCATGATCGAGGTCCATGTCGCCGCCAAGGGCGGTGGCTCGGAGAACAAGGCGCGGTTTGCAGCGCTTGAGCCGGGCGATTCGGTGGCGGATTGGGTGGTGCGCACGGTCGAGGGCCTTGGCGCGGGCTGGTGTCCGCCCGGCATCATCGGCCTTGGCGTGGGCGGCAGCCCGGAACGCGCGATGCTGCTGGCCAAGCAATCGCTGCTGGACCCCATCGATATGCCCGAGTTGCAGCGGCGCGGGCCGAACTCGAAGATCGAGGAGTTGCGGCTGGAACTTTACCAAAGGATCAATGCGCTGGGCATCGGCGCACAGGGGCTTGGCGGCCTGACCACCGTGCTTGACGTGAAGCTGCGCACCTTTCCCACCCATGCCGCTTCCAAGCCTGTCGGCCTCATCCCGCAATGCGCGGCGGACCGGCATGTGGCCTTCACGCTCGATGGGTCAGGCCCGGTTGTCCTGCCGCAACCGGATCTTGCGCTCTGGCCCGAGGTGATGCTGGAACAGACCGACGGTCTGGTGCGCAAGGTCAATCTTGACGGCCTGACAAAGGCCGAGGTCGCCACCTGGAAGGCAAGCGACACGCTGCTGCTGTCCGGGCGCCTGCTGACGGGGCGGGATGCCGCGCATCAGCGCATGATCACCTTGCTCGACCGTGGCGAGGCGCTGCCTGTCGACCTGCGGGACCGCGCCATCTACTATGTCGGCCCTGTCGATGCTGCGGCTGGCGAAGTGGTCGGACCTGCCGGGCCAACCACGGCCACACGCATGGATCGCTTCACAGAAGCGCTGCTGGCGCAAACGGGCCTGCTCGTGATGATCGGCAAGGCGGAGCGCGGGCCGGAGGCCATCGCCGCCATTGCCCGCCATGGCGCGGCGTCGCTCATCGCCGTGGGCGGCGCGGCCTATCTGGTGTCAAAGGCCATCCGCTCGTCGCGGCTCATCGCCTTCGAGGAGCTCGGCATGGAGGCGATCCGCGAGTTCCTGGTCGAGGATATGCCGGTGACAGTGGCGGTGGATGCGGGCGGCAACTCCATCCACACCCTGGGTCCGTCGTTGTGGCGGAGGTAGGCGCTACTGCACTGTCACGCCTGCCGCCTTGATGATCGGTGTCCAGCGCTCGATCTCGGAGGTGATGAAGGCCTTCAGCCCGTCCGGCGTCTGGAGCGTGGGGGAGGGGATGTCCGCGCCGATCTCATCGAGCTTGGTCTTCATGGCGGGATCGGAGAGCGCGGCACGCAGCGCCTTGTTCAGGCTGTCGAGCGCTGCGACGGGCGTGTCTTTCGGCGCAAACATGGCGTTCCACACAACGACCTTGAACTCCGGCACGCCGGCCTCCGTGCTCGTCGGAATGTCGGGAAGCACGGGGGCGCGCTTGTCCTGCGCCACTGCCAGCGTCTTGATCGTGCCGCCCCGGGTCTGTGGCGCGACGTTGACGCCCTGGTCGCAGAGATAGTCCACCTGGCCGCCCACCAGGTCGTTCATGGCAGGCGCCGTGCCGCGATAGGGGATGCCGTTGGTCTTCACGCCGATGGTGGAATTGAACACGAGGCAGGTCGTGTGGCTGACCGAGCCGACGCCGGCGTGGGCGTTGTTGGCAGTGGCCTGGTTGGCTTTCAGCCATGCGACCAGTTCAGCCAGCGTATTGGCGGGATGCGTCTTGCGGACGTTGATGAAGATCGGGTTGGTGTTGACCAGGCCGATATGCGCGAAATCCTCGACAGGGCGGTACTTGAGGTTGGGGTTGAGCGAAACGGCGGCGGCGTGGGTTCCGGTGTGGCCGATCAGGATGGTGTGTCCGTCGGGTGCGGAGGTCATGAGGCGCTGCCCGGCCAGCGTGCCAGCTGCGCCGACCGCGTTCTCGATGATCACGGGCTGCCCCAGCGTGCGGCCCATGTGTTCGCCGATCATGCGTCCCACCACATCGGTCGGGCCACCCGCCGCAAAGGGAATCAGCATGATCACCGGTTTGGTGGGAAAAGCCTGCGCGATCACAGGCATGGTCGAAAGGGTGAGTGCCGCAGCAAAGGCCATGCCTGCGGTCGCTGATTTCACGAGGGTGATCATGGTTGGCTCCTCCCAGAGCTTTTTTGTGATAGACCATATCTGGCGCGCGATGGGGAAGTTCAATGGCAGCCAGCGGCACCATGACCTTTTTTGCGGCGAATGGAACATGGCGCTTCGCCTGAAGCATATTGCGTCCAGTGGTCCGATCATCATAGCTGGGCAAAATCCACCGGAGACGAACGATGTCCGCGCCCGTTTCGATGACCGCTGCCATCGCGGCTTTTGCCTGTCACAGACGGCGCATTCCCGCCTCGGCGATGGCCGTTCTCAAGCTGTCGCTGCTGGATTGGTGCGCGGTGGGCCTGGCGGGGCGGGATGAGCCGGTGAGCGGCATCGTGCTTTCGCTCATCCGGGCGGAGGGCGGTGCGGCGCAGGCCAGCGTCTTTGGGCAGACCGACCGCTTTCCAGCGCGAGCGGCTGCGCTCGCCAACGGCACGATCTCGCACGCGCTTGATTATGACGACACGCATTTCAGCTATGTCGGCCATCCCAGCGTGGTGGTGTTTCCGGCAACACTCGCGGTGGCTGAAATGACGGGCGCTTCCGGCGAAGCGTTCATGGCAGCGGCGCTGATCGGCATGGAGGCAGCTTGCCGTATCGGGGCGTGGCTTGGGACCGGGCATTATCAGCACGGCTTCCACCAGACCGCGACATCAGGCGCTTTTGGCGCAGCCGTTGCCGCAGGCCGGTTGTTGGGGCTGAACGAGGAGCAGATGCGCCATGCTTTGGGTATCACGGCGACACGCGCTTCAGGCTTGAAATCCCAGTTCGGCACCATGGGCAAGCCGTTCAACGCCGGCATCGCGGCGTCTAACGGGGTTGAAGCGGCGCTGCTGGCGAAAGCCGGTTTCGTGTCCCGCCCGGATGGCCTGGAATGCGTGCAAGGCTTCGCCGAGACACATGTCGGGGACCGGCATGATCCTGCCATTGTGCTGCGTGGACTGGGCGAGGAGTATTGGTTTGAAACGGTGCAGCACAAGTTCCATGCCTGTTGCCATGGCCTGCACGCATCGCTGGAAGCGCTGGCCCTGCTGCGGGCGCGGCCCGGTTTCGACATCGCGTTGATCGAACAGATCGCGATCAGCACCAATCCGCGCTGGCTTCGGGTCTGTGATATCAAACAGCCGCAGACAGGACTGGAAGCCAAGTTCAGCTACACCCTCACCAGCGCCATGGCGCTGGCGGGCTGGAAAACGGGTGCGCTGGCAACCTACAGCGATGCGGCCTGCGCCGATCCGGCGCTTGTGGCTCTGCGCGACAAGGTGATCGTGACGGGCGAGGCGTCAGTGAGCGATACGCAAGTCCAGGTCACGCTGGCGCTTCGCAACGGCGCATCGCTTGGGGAATCATTCGATCTCGACGCGCCCCTGTCCTTGGCCGAACGCAAGACCAAGGTCAGTGCCAAGGCGATGGCGCTCCTGGGGCAGAACAGGTCCACGGTGCTTGAAGCCCTCGTTGATACGTTGGACATATCCCAAGCGGCCGATCTCTCCGTGCATTTTCAAACGGCATGAGGTCTTGAAATCGCCGCGCTGATGGGGCAAAGCACTCTCTCTGCAGGAGTTTAGCTCAGCTGGTTAGAGCGTCGGTCTCCAAAACCGAAGGTCGTGAGTTCGATCCCCACAACTCCTGCCAATTTCATTCTGTGTTTGATTGCAATCGTCACTTCCGCCTTGCCTCTCCCGGCAAAACGGGCTATCCGCGCTAATCCCAATAAACGTGATCTCTTTCAAACCGCCCGGCGGCGGAACGAGGGGGCACGCTTCAAAACCGGTGATGGACGCGAGCGCGACAATGGCGAAGTTCAATCCTTTCCAGTTTCTCCAGGAGGTTCGCTCCGAGACCGCGAAGGTCACGTGGCCGACCCGCAAGGAGGTCATGATCACGACCGCCATGGTGTTCGTGCTCGTCATCGTGGCGGCCATCTTCTTCACCCTCGCGGATCAGGTGATCCGCCTGCTGCTCACCACCATCCTCGGCGTCGGCCGCTAAACACTTTTTCCAGGAATATCTCATGGCCAAGCGCTGGTACATCGTGCACGCCTTCTCGAACTTCGAGAACAAGGTGGCGCAATCGCTGAAGGAACAGGCGGATCAGCGCGGTCTGGCGCATCTGTTCGATGAAATCCTGGTGCCTTCGGAAGAGGTGGCGGAAGTTCGCAAGGGCCGCCGGATCATGGTGGATCGCAAGCTTTACCCGGGCTATGTGCTCGTCAATGTCGATCTGACGGACGAGGCTTATCACCTTATCAAGAACACGCCGAAGGTGACCGGGTTTCTGGGAGCCGACAAATCAAAGCCGGTGCCGATTTCGCAGAAGGAAGCGGATCGGATCAAG
>JANNFV010000634.1:0-1705 GCA_031380285.1 Hyphomicrobiales bacterium
TGAGCGTATTTCCAGCGCAATTTTTTCGTCGCATTCCGCTGACATCGCTGCCCATCTCCGCTAAAGCCACATCCAACACCGCAGAGGGCCTCGAAAGCCCTGCCTGCGGCGATGGCTATTTTGCCCTTTCACGAGGTGAACCATGTCCGGCCTGCAGCGCTCCACCGTGAATCTCGATCCGCGCCGCAAGAAGATCCTGTTCCGCGCCTGGCATCGTGGAATGCGGGAGATGGACCTCATCATGGGACGCTTTGCGGAGGAGCGGCTGGACGCAATGACTGACGCCGAACTCGACATCTTCGAGTTGCTGATCGAAGCGCCGGATCGCGATCTGCTGGCCTGGATTACCGAGCGCGAGCCGACGCCCGTGAACTACAACACCGATGTATTCCAGGCGCTGAAGGCGTTCCACAGCCACGACAAGCCGGTGCATGTGTGACTTTCCCTTCTCCCGCTTGCGGGAGAAGGTGGATCGCGCAGCGAGAAGGATGAGGGCTGTGCCACCCTCAACATTTTTCCCTCATCCGCCCCTCCGGGGCACCTTCTCCCGTAAACGGGAGAAGGAAGGTTACTGAACAGATGCTCATCTCGCCACTCCTCCTCCAGTCCAAACTCCCCTTCACCATCGCGGAAGTCGCTGATGGCACGGAAGCGCTGGCCGCCGCCGAAGTTGCCCGCGCTCTGTTCAAGGCGGGCGCGGATGTGCCTGCGCTCGCGCTGATCGTGGTGCGCGATGCCGTGCGGGCCCAGGCGCTGGAGCAGGCCTTCAGCTTTTTCGCGCCGGAGATGGAACTGTTCTCCTTCCCGGCCTGGGATTGCCAGCCCTATGATCGTGCCTCCCCCAATGGCGGCGTGCTCGCGCGGCGCATGGGCACGCTGTCGCGCCTCGTGCGCTCTCGTGGGGGCGAGCGGCCGCGTGTCGTCATCACCACGGCGAATGCGCTGGTGCAGCGCGTGCCGCCCGTCGGTTGGGTGTCGGCGCAGGCGCTGGCCGCAGCACCCGGAAATGCGCTCGACATGAACGACCTGACGCGCTGGCTGGAGCATAACGGCTTCGTTCGCACCGCCACCGTCCGCGATGCGGGCGAATATGCCATTCGTGGCGGCATCATCGATCTCTTCGCGCCGGGTCTGCTTGGCCCGATCCGCCTCGACTTCTTCGGTGACACGCTGGAGACCATCCGGCAGTTCGACCCGGAAACGCAGCGCTCCACCGGCACGCTCGCCAAGCTGGAGCTGATTCCGACATCCGAATTCCAGATGACGAGCGAGGCGATCCGCCGCTTCCGGCAGGGTTATGTCGTGGCTTTCGGCGCGGCCACCAAGGGCGACCTGCTTTACGAGGCCATCAGCGAAGGCCGTCGTTTTACGGGCATGGAGCACTGGACGCCCTTGTTCCATGATCGCATGAGTCGCCTGACGGATTACCTGCCTGGGGCCGCCATCATCCTCGACCATATGGCGCTCGATGCCGCGAAGGAGCGGCTGGGGCAGGCGCAGGATTACTTCCAGAATCGCAAGAGCGGGCTGGAAGCCGTGGCTCCCGGTGCCGCGCCCTACAAGCCGCTGCCGGTGGAATCGCTGTACTGGACGGCGGATGAATTGGCAGAGCTTGGCTCTTCATCCCTCCCCCTTGCGGGGAGGGTGGCGAGCGACGCGAGCCGGGAGGGGGTCGCGCTGCGCTCTCCGGATAATTCAGCGCGAC
>JANNFV010000024.1:0-2841 GCA_031380285.1 Hyphomicrobiales bacterium
TCGAGCGTCTTCTTCTCCTGCGTGCGCAGTCGCAGTTCCATCGTGCGCAAGCCCCTGAGGCCGAGCCAGACATCCTCGGGGCTGGGACAGGCGCCAAAGGCCAGGAATGTATCGCGCAACTGCTTGATGCAGCGACTGTTGGCCGAGATCATGCCAAGCAGGATATCGGAATGCCCGCCGAGATACTTGGTTCCCGCCTCGATCGCGAGATCGACACCACGCTCGTGGGGCGGAAACAGCAGAGGCGTGGCCCAGGTGTTGTCCATCAGCACCACCGCGCCATGGGCATGGGCGACCTCGGCAATGGCAGGAATGTCCTGCATCTCGAAAGTCTGCGAACCGGGTGCCTCGGTGTGGACAGCCGTCGTGTTGGGCCGCAGCAGCGCCTTGATGCCGCTGCCGATCAGCGGATCGTAATAGGTCGTCTCGACGCCCATGCGCTTGAGCACCGTGTCGCAGAAGTTGCGGGCGGGGCGATAGACCGAGTCAGGCACGAGGAAATGGTCGCCCGCTTTCAGGCAGGACATGAAGGCGATGGTGACGGCGGCAAGGCCGGAGGGGACCAGCACCGTGCCGGCAGCGCCGGAAAGCTCGGTCCAGGCCTTTTCCAGCGCTTCGGTGGTGGGCGTGCCATGGGTGCCATAGACGAAACGGGCGTGATGCCGGTCGTTGAGTGCGGCGACGGTGGGCTTCAGCACGGTGGAGCCCCGATAGATCGGCGTGTTCACGAAGCCGAACTGCTCGTCGGGATTGCGACCGCCCAGCATCATCCGTGTCGTCTGATCGAGCCGCGCCAGCCGCGCCGGGGTCATTTTCTTCATCAGGAGAGACTTTCTTCGAAAAATGGGACGCCGGACCGTGATTCCTTGAACCTATCAGCCCTTGTCATCCAGCGAAGGTCAAGAGTGGCTGGATCAATGATTGTGATCGTGTCTATGATCAAAACCGAGGGATGCTGGCGTATCGTCGGCGGATGGAGGGTTTGTGATGAAAGCATGTGCCGTTGCGGCTGCAGGATTGGTGTTTGCGCTTGCAAGCGCGGCAACCGCTCAGAACCGGGCGCCCACCCTCGACACAGTGAAGCAGCGCGGCATGATTGTCTGCGGTGCGAATGTCGGCCTGCCCGGTTTCAGCGTGCCAGACCAGCAGGGCAACTGGAGCGGCATGGATGTCGATTATTGCCGCGCCATCGCTGCCGCGATCTTCAACGACCCCATGAAAACGCGCTTCATCCCGACATCCTCGGTCAACCGGTTCACCACCTTGCAGTCTGGTGAGGTCGATATCCTGTCGCGCAATGTCACCTGGACATCGTCGCGCGATACCTCGCTGGGCTTCAACTTCGCGCCTGTGAACTATTATGACGGGCAGGGCTTCATGGTGAAGAAATCGAGCGGGGCCAAATCCGCCAAGGATCTTTCGGGGGCCACGGTCTGCGTCAACCAGGGGTCGACCAGCGAGTTGAACCTTGCGGATTATTTTCGCAGCAACAATCTGCAGTTGAAGGTCGTGTCATTCCCGTCAGGCGAGGAGTCCGTGAAGGCCTATGAGGCGGGGCGCTGCGACAGCTTCACCACCGACATGTCGGGGCTTTATGCCGAACGCCTGAAGATGGCGAATGTCGCGGACCACATCATCCTGCCGGAAATCATCTCCAAGGAACCGCTGGCTCCCGCCGTGCGGCACGGAGACGATCAGTGGCTCGATCTGGTGAAATGGGTGCATTACGCCATGCTGACCGCCGAGGAACTGGGCGTGACCCGCGCCAACGTGGATGAGCAGCTCAAGTCCACCAACCCCGACATTCGCCGCCTGCTGGGCACCGAAGGCAAGCATGGCGAGGCGCTGGGATTGAGCAATGACTGGGCCTACCGTGTCATCAAGCACATCGGCAATTACGGCGAGAGCTTCGAGCGCAACATCGGTTCGGGATCGCAGTTGAAGATCGCCAGGGGCCTGAACGAACTGTGGAACAAGGGCGGTTTGCAGTACGCGCCACCCATTCGCTGACGGTCCGTGACGGAATCTGCTTGACCGGCCCGTCTCTTGTCGCTTGTTATGCAGGCGTTAGATATCCACCATCAATGCCGTGAATGGCTTCCTCCGGAAGCGCCAGGGCATTGAAGTTCAAGAATCAGCAGATGTTCGCAGGTGCTGCCTGGGAACTTTTGATCGGGAGAAGATCACATTATGAAATCCATCCTCAAGAGTTTGGCCCTGGGCGCCGTCGGGGCGTTGGCCGCAACCGGCGTCATGGCGCAGGCCAAGACTGCCACTCTGGACCAGGTCAAGACGCGCGGTGTTCTCAACTGCGGTTCGGGAACGGGCCTTGCCGGGTTCGGCCTGCCGGATGCGCAGGGCAACTGGACGGGCCTCGATGTCGACATGTGCCGCGCCGTCTCGTCCGCGATCTTCAACGATCCGACGAAGATCAAGTTCGTGTCGCTCTCCGCCAAGGATCGCTTCACGGCCCTTCAAGCTGGCGAAATTGACGTGCTGTCGCGCAACACCACCTGGACATCGTCGCGCGATACGGGCCTTGGCCTGAATTTCGCGGGCGTGAACTACTATGACGGCCAGGGCTTCATCGTGAAGAAGACCGCCAAGCTGGCCTCGGCGCTGGAACTGAACGGCGCTTCGGTCTGCGTGCAGCAGGGCACGACGACCGAGCTCAACCTTGCCGACTATTTCCGCGCCAACAAGCTGCAGCTCAAGGCCGTCACCTTCGCCACCAACGACGAGACGGTGAAGGCCTATGAGGGCGGCCGCTGCGACGCCTTCACCACGGATGCGTCCGGTCTTTACGCCGAGCGCCTGCGCATGGCCAAGCCCGAGGATCAC
>JANNFV010000048.1:0-12544 GCA_031380285.1 Hyphomicrobiales bacterium
ATCGGGTCTTTCGTCAGGCTGGCCATGACAGCGGCAAACTTGACCAGATCGAGCGCGAGCGTCGGTGCATCGCCCGGCAGCCTGGTGAACCCGTGCTTCAGGTAGAAGGCTTCAGCGACCGGGTTCAGGGCGTGAACAATCATCTGGCGTGCTGAGACAGCCCCGGCGGCACGAATGCCGCGCATGACCGCATCTCTCAGAAGGATCGCCCCGAGCCCATGGTCCTGGTGCTGTTGATCGACCGCCAGTCGTCCGAGCACAACCGCAGGGATGACGCGCGGCATGTTCCGCCTCATCCCGCCCGGCACGTCCTGCCCGAGGATGCTGCCCATGGCGAGGGCATAAAAGCCTGCCACGACGTGGGACCCTGCGAGACACGTCACATACGTGCGGCTTGCGCCAAGCTTGATGTTGTCGAGCGCACGATCACGCAGCCAATCATCCAGAACGGCTTCGCCCGAAGAGAAAGCAACCAGATCATGCTCGGCATCAAGAACAACCGGTGCCGTGAACCGCCCGTCCAGATCAGCCACGCGCCCAGTCAGTCTTGCTGTCCAGCAGACGACGCATGCCCGCGGCTTCATCGTGCGTCGGCTCGGCGTCGAGCCAAGCCAGAACCTTCTGGAAGGTCGCCGCATCGACCTTGACCGTGGTCTGGTCGAGCAAAACGTTCTTGGCTTCTTTGAGGGCCGAGGCCAGCATGAACTGGGAACGGTTCGCACCCAGGAGCCCCGCAGCCTGATCGATCAGGTCGCGGTCATCGGCCCGCGCCCGCAGGTGGATGTTGACTTCGGCAGTGGCGGTTTGGGGTTCCATGCATCCTGCTTGCTATCATGTGCTGACAATGTCAACACAATGAGCCGCCAAGCAGATCGAAGCGGCGTTCAGTCGTGGCATCGGAGTGCCAGGGCCCTCCCCTTTCCAGCGATGCAGTCAAAGCCTGAAAATCGGGTTATGGCCGAAAGCCGACCCTGCCCAGAGCCTCCGTCAACGGCAACGTTGTGCCAGTTTCTGCCGTTCGGGTTATGGGCGAGATCGAACTGGACACTCATTCCCTGCGCAACCCGCAGGGACAGGCCATTTTGGTCCATTTTTTCGAACGGCTCCTCGGCCAAGCTATGTCACCGTGTTCGGCTCCAGCCCAAGTCGTACGGTCTCCCCTTCGCGAGCGAAGAAACTATCGGAGTGCAGGCGACGCAAGTCCGTTTCGCGTCGAAGGAGTTCGGCATCCGTCGCCTGCGGCGCGTGATGGACGCAACCGAGACGGCGGGCTCCTGCGGCGTGCAGCAGCCGCAAACCCGCTTGCCAGGTCGAATGTCCCCAGCCCCGGTGAGGAGCGTAGTCAGACGCTTCGTCCCAATGGGCGTCGTAGAGCACGAGATCGGCGGAGGAACAGAAATCAACCAGCGCTTTCCCGGGTCGCCCAGGCGCATGCTCATGGTCGATGACCACAGCAATGCTCCGACCGCCATGGCTGACACGATAGCCGCATGCGCCCCCTGGATGGGTCAATTCATGGGTTTTGATCGCCATGCCGGATACCGCAAAGCTCTCGCCTGGCCGAAAACTTCGTATGGTGAAGCTCGCACCTGCTTCAGCCGGGCTGACCGGAAAGTACGGCGGCTTGAAGAAGCTCTCCAGAAGCGGCTCGGGCGGACCGAGCGAAAGGACAGGCGCATGGATGGTCAGGGAGAAACCTGGCCTGTAGAGCGGGGCAAAGGCCATTAACCCGACGATATGGTCCACATGAAAGTGGGTCAGCAGGATATGGGCATTGAGCACACCCTGGCTGAGCAGAAGCCGACCAAGCTCCTGCACGCCAGAACCGGCGTCCACGATTACGCGGCTTTCGCTCGCGGCAAGCTCGAGACACATCGTACTGCCACCAAATGTCAGGTAATCCCGTCCGAACACTGGCGTCGAGCCGCGAACACCCCAGAATGTGACCGACAATCCGCGGTCCCCTGCTGGAGCATTGCACGATGGATTTAACTGTAACCTTGCCAAGGAACCGCCCTCTTACTTTGAATCCAGCACGACGACGCCGCGCCAGCCAGCAGTTGGTGGCGTCTCGCGACAGGCATGGCACAAGTCCTTCAGCCAGAGTGACGGGCCATCGGCCGGGCGCTTGTTCAAGACGCCGTCGAGAAGGCGAATCGCTTTTACAAACTTGCGCTGACGATAGGCCTGGAGCGCCAGTTCATACTCATGCGCCCAGTCGGGCTTCGCCTCGGCACCGCCCGATCCCATCAGTTCATGGATCCGGACCGCCTCGGCCTTGCCGACCACGGCGACTTCAGCCAGTTCCCGCGTCGTGAAGGCTTCACCCGTGGCTGCTCTTGTCGTCTCGCTAATCAGGATAGAGGTGCCGAAAACCTTGTTGACACCCTCCAGCCGGCTCGCAAGATTCACGGTATCGCCGATTGCCGTATAGTTCAGGCGGCGCTCAGAGCCGATGTTTCCGACAACAGCCGCGCCCGAGTGCAATCCGATCCGAACCCGCAATGGCTTGCCCTGATCATCGGTGATACCGTTCTTGTGGACAGCCTCGACCGACGCAAGCGCCGCGAGACAGGCGTTCCTGGCCTGGTCAGCGTCGGTACGCGGCGCGCCCCAGAATGCCATCACCGCATCGCCGATGAACTTGTCGACCGTGCCGCCATTTGTCTCGACAGTCCGCGACACCACATCGAGATAGCGGCTGATCACTCCGATGATGGCGATCCCCATGCGCTCAGAGAGCTGGGTGAAGCCAGCAACATCGGCGAACATGACGGTCAGTTGCCGCGTTTCGCCGCCCGGTGCAGCGCGGACACCATCGGCCAGCAGCATCCGCACCAGATCCGTCGGAATGAATTTGCCGAAGTCGGCGAGGCCCGTCGCCATCCGGGCGATTGCGGCGGAGAGCTGGTCATACTCGCGCAAGCTCCCGGGCCTGTAGGGAATACCCTCGAGTTCAAAGCGTTCAATCTTCCTGAGATCACCTGTGAGGGCCACGACCGGCTCCGACAGGATACGTTGCGCCAGAAGTGCAGCGAGCGCTCCAAGCGCCAGCGCCAGACCCAGCAAAGCGATCAGGGTCTGATGCGTCGTGCGGTCGATGTCGCTCAGAAACTCGGCTTCCGGTATGACAACAACGAATTGCCAGCCATTGAACTCTAGCGGTGACAGGGATACCCGATAGGCGGCGTCATTGTTGATCACACGCCGGGCCTCGACGATGTTTACGGCGCTGGAGGGACGTGCCGCGACAATCGCACCGGCAGCTTCGACCACAGGCTTCAGTCCCGCGAACGGTCCTTGTCCCGGCGCTACCTTGACGCCACCCGCTGCATCAACCACGAAAGCCGCCCCTGTCCGTCCGACCGGGATCGCACCGAGCAGCGACGAGAAACGGTCGATGCCGATATAGACCGAGAGCTCTCCCTTGGCTTCAATGAAACCCTGATAGGCGATGGACGGTTGGTCGCTATCGGGATTGACCATGCCATCTCTCCAGCGTGCTGCCGCCGCGGGCGTCGGCGGTGCGGGCGTCACGGCCTTTCGCATTCGAAAATCGCCGTTGGCGGCGCGGCTCGCGAGCAGCAGACCCGTTTGCGGACCGCTAAATGTTGCAGCGGAGGGGACCTGACTGGAGGCAAGCGCAGCGTTGAGAGCCCGGCGGACCGTGAGATCGTCCGGCTCGGATCCCAGCAGGGACGCTGCGACCTCATAGGCTGCCTCTGCCGCCGTGACCCGATCCCACCATTCCCGTCGGACAGTCGACGTGATCTGTTCGCTCAGGGCATCGACCAGCTGAAAACTCGACTGCCGCGCGGTTCGCCACCACACCCATTGCAGCGGCAGCACCGCGAGAAGCGTGCCTCCAAGGACGAAGAGCGTGACAGCGGTCTTCAAACGCATCCTGGGCGCTCCCGTACGAACCTCAGGATCTCTTGACGCATCAGCGAGAGCCTCCGCACAAGAATTGGAGCCCCTGCGCGACGCAGTCAAAGATATTCGGCACGGATGTCAATGCTGGACTTGACGTTGATGTCCTGGAAATGCGCATCGAGCCACAGCGCTGCGGCTTCCCAGCCGAGGAAACACAGCTTAGGAAACCAAGCCGTCAATGCAACCACGACTCAACCGTTTGTCAGCGAAATTCTGCCTGGCTTCACGGAAATGTTGTCACTTCGTGAATTGCATTTGACGACAAGAGCCTTCCATTGTTCCTTGCGGGGCTCTGCAACCTTATAACCATGGGGCGCAGCCCTGCGCCGTCTGTTTCTCGTTTCCTCGTTCCGGTGACCTGCAGTGAACCAACATATCCCGCCAGGCACCACCAGTGTCGTAGGTCCTCTCCCGACAAGCCAGCACCACCGGCGTGCGCAGGTCCGTATCCTGATGTACAGCCACGACACGTTCGGACTTGGTCATCTCCGGCGCTGCCGGACGATCGCCCATGCCCTGGTCGAGTCATTCAAGGGCGTGCATGTCCTGATTATCTCGGGGTCGCAGATCGCCGGGGCCTTCGATTTCAAGGCCCGTGTGGATTTCGTGAAAATTCCAAGCGTCATCAAGCTGTACAATGGCGAATACACGTCCATCAGCCAGCACATCAACATAGAAGAGACGATTGAGTGGCGGACAAAGATCATCCGCTCCACGGCCGAATCTTTCGAGCCTGATATCCTTATCGTCGACAAGGAACCACTGGGCCTGAAGCGCGAGCTTCTGCCGACTCTCGAGTATCTGAAGAAGCGCGGTTGCCGACTCGTCGTCGGGCTGCGCGACGTACTGGATGACGAGGAGTTGCTGGCAACGGAATGGGCGCGCAACGATACGCTGCATTACATCAAGCGCTTCTATGACGACATCTGGATCTATGGCCCCGAAGGATTCTGGAATCCCCTTCAGGGACTCCCGCTGCCGAAAGGGCTCGAGAAACGGTTCACCTATACCGGGTTCTTGCGGCGTGACATCTCGCTGCGCGCACAGAGCCTGGATTTCGCTCTTCCCGAGGAATATATCCTCGTCATGGCGGGCGGCGGGGGCGACGGCGGCCCGCTGATGCGGGCCATGATCCGCGCGAGGGCAGTGGCGCGCCACCGCCATCTCCCCTATGTGATGGTCCTCGGGCCATTCATGAGCAACGACGAGCGCAGCGAAATCCGGGAGCTGGCGGCCGATGATCCTAACATCCACATTCTGGATTTCGTCAACCAGCCCGAGGCCTTGATCACGCGCGCTGCCGCGGTCGTTGGCATGGCCGGATACAACACGTTCTGCGAGATCATTTCCTTCAACAAACCCGCCATGCTGGTGCCGCGCATGCTGCCCAGACGTGAGCAGTTGATCCGCGCAACGCGCGCCGCGGAACTTGGCCTGGTCGATACGCTGCTGCCCGATGAAGCGGACAATGCCGAGATCATGTCGGCAAGGCTCCTCAAGCTGCCGGACCGCCAGCGGCCATTGGAAGCAGGCGCGGCTTCGATGCTGGACGGCTTGCAGCGCATTCGGGAGAGGGTGATGAGTTTCGACTCGGATTCCCATGATCTCGGTGTTTTCGTACCCCCTGCGGCAGAATGAGCGATTCTGGAACCATCGTCGTGCTGGTGAAGGGCTATCCACGCCTTTCCGAAACCTTCATCGCGCAGGAAATCCGCTCGCTGGAAAAGGCCGGCTTTGCGCTGCGGATTGTCTCGATGCGCCAGCCCACGGACAAGGCGGTGCATCCCGTGCATCGCGAAATCACCGCACCCGTGAGCTATCTGCCGGAGTATCTTCATCACGCGCCGCTACGGGTGATCAGATCGCTCTGGGCGATACGCCGCGCACCCGGCTTTCGCCAAGCCCTGCGGACGTTTCTGGGTGACCTGCGCCGCGATATCTCGCGCAACCGCGTGCGCCGCTTTGGCCAGGCAGCTGTTCTATCAGCTGAAATGCCGGACGACGTGCGCCACATCTACGCGCATTTCATCCATACCCCAGGCAGCGTTGCCCGCTATGCGAGCCTCATGACAGACCTGCCTTGGTCCTGCTCCGCCCATGCCAAGGACATCTGGACGACGCCGGACCGGGAACTCGCCGACAAGCTGAAGGATGCAACCTTCACCGTCACGTGCACGGAAGCGGGCTTGCAACGCCTCAACGCTCTGGCCACGCCGGGGAAGCCCGCCCGTCTGGTCTATCACGGCCTTGACCTCACGCGGTTTCGTCCGATGACTGCGCCGCTGGTGCAGCGCAATGGTCGAGATTCCATGAAACCCGTCCGCTTCCTCACCGTTGCCCGCGCGGTCGAGAAGAAGGGGCTGGACACGCTCATCGAGGCGCTCGCTGCCCTGCCCGCCGATCTGCATTGGACCTGGACGCATATCGGCGGCGGCAGTCTGACCAAGCCGCTCATGGCGCAGGCGAAAAAGCTTGGCATTGTCGAGCGCTGCCATTTCCTCGGCGCCCGCGCCCAGGAAGAGGTGATCGCGGCCTATTCCGCCAGCGATGTCTTTGTCCTGCCCTGCAGGATCGCCAGTGATGGCGACCGTGACGGCCTGCCGAACGTGCTCATGGAAGCAGCGAGCCAAGGATTGGCGCTGGTCTCCACCCCGGTCTCCGGCGTGATGGAGTTGATCGAGGATGGTGTGACAGGTCGCATTGTGCCGCCGGACGATCCCGGAGCCCTGTCCGGGGTCCTGCTGCGCCTCGGCAGCGATCCGGTGGAGCGGCACCGGTTGGCGCGCGCCGGATCGCGAAAGGTTTTCGCGCAGTTTGACCACCACAAGTCTATCGCTGGCTTGATTGGCCTTTTCCCTGCCTCGCTTCGGGCAAAGCCGGGCACCATCACCGACGTTGCAGCAGAATGACCACCCGGGCGCTCATCTATGTCCAGCACCTGCTCGGCATCGGGCATCTCGCACGCATCCAGCGCATCGCGGGATGCCTCGTCAAGGCGGGCGTGCACACTGATGTTGTCATGGGTGGCCTGGAAACAGGGATAGCAGCGCCTGAAGGCGTTGAGCTTGTTCAGCTGATGCCTGTGAAGGTTGCGGCCGACAACATGACAACCTTGCTGCACGCCGACGGCCGGTTGTTCACTGACGAGGACAGGCTGGCGCGGCGAGACCATCTGCTCGCCACACTCCAAGCCGTCCAGCCCGACATCCTGATCATCGAAGCCTTTCCATTCGGACGACGACAGATGCGCTTCGAGCTGTTGCCGCTTCTTGAAGAGGCGAAGGCGCAGAAGGTGCCGGTTATTGCCTGCTCCATCCGTGACATCCTGCAGGAAAGCCGCAAACCCGGCAGACCGGAGGAGACGGTGGACCTCCTGCGGCGTTACTTCGATCTGGTGCTGGTCCATGGCGATGGCGAGGCCACTCCGCTGGCCATGACGTTTCCGCTGGCGGACCAGATCGAGGGAATGACCCGCTACACCGGCCTCGTCGCGCCAGACCGCCCGCGTATGATCAGCCGTGCGCATGCGGTCGTGGTCTCGGCGGGCGGCGGCAGTGTTGGCGCCCAACTTCTGGAAACGGCAGTTGCGGCCGTGCCATTGAGCGCCTTCCGGGATGAGCCATGGCTGGTGTTGTCCGGGCCGAACCTGCCTGACGTCGATTTCATCCGCCTCAAGGCAAAGGCCGAAGCAACATCGGGCAACATCACCTTGCTCCGCAGTGTTGCGGACCTCCCTTCCCACCTCGCCGGGGCGAAGGTCTCGATCTCGCAAGCCGGCTACAACACGGTGGCGGACATCCTTGTCGCAGGTTGTCCCGCAGTCTTGACGCCCTTCGCGGCGGGCGGCGAGACAGAGCAAAGCCTGCGAGCCGGGTCCCTCGCCACGTCCGGGCGGGCGGTTGTGCTGCGCGAGGAAGACCTGAATCCGGCCAGAATGGCAGCCGCGATAGATCGCGCCATCCTGCTGCCTGCTCCTCGGGTCGAATGCCTTGGTGGCGGCGAACGGACGGCGGCCTTGCTGCTGGACGCGCTGACACAAAAGACGTCCGTGAAAAAGCCAATTGCCGTAGATGCAACAATGATGTCTTCTTCCTCCGGAGGCAGGTGATGACGGTCGACAACGGCACGGTTCGCAATCTTCTCGAAATCGAGAATCTCAGGATCGGCTTTCGTCTGTTCGGAACGACGAACGAAGTGGTCAAGGGCGTGAACCTCAGGGTGCCGCCGGGCAAGACCGTGGCACTGGTGGGCGAGTCGGGCTCCGGCAAATCGGTGATCAGCCAGTCGATCATGGGGCTGTTGCCACGCAATGGCGATATCCTTGGCGGGCGCATCACCTTCCGGGATCCACGGGATCCCGATCAGGCTATCGAGATTGCGTCCTACGATCGCGATGGGCCGGGCATGCGGGCGCTGAGAGGCGGTCGGATCGGCATGATTTTCCAGGAACCGATGTCTTCTCTGTCGCCAGTTCACCGCATCGGTGATCAGATAGGCGAGGCGCTCCAGCTGCACAAGCCAGTGGCCAAGGACGACGTGCGCGCAGCCGTGAGCGAAATGCTCGCCAAGGTCGGCTTTCGCGATCCCGACCGTGCGTTTGACCAGTATTCGTTCGAACTCTCCGGCGGCCTGCGCCAGAGAGCGATGCTCGCCATGGCCCTCATCTGCCGGCCAGCCCTCCTCATCGCCGACGAGCCGACCACGGCGCTCGACGTCACGGTCCAGGCGCAGGTTCTCAGGCTGATGAAGGACCTGCAGCAGGAGCTGGGCATGGCCATCCTGATGATCACGCATGATCTCGGCGTGGTCGCCAACATGGCCGACGAGGTCGTCGTCATCTACCACGGTGAGATCATGGAGGCGGGCGCTGCCACCGACATCTTCCGGCGACCCTCCCACCCCTATCTGAAGGCGCTCCTGAAAGCCCTGCCGCATTTCGACATGCAGGAGGGCGAGCGCCTGGAGCCGCTTAGGGAAATCAAGACAGGGCGCCTGCCGCCTGCAAAACCACGGGCCGCACAGCCGGCCGAGTCCGAGGCAGCGCCGCTCCTGGAGGTGAAGAACCTCTCCAAATCCTACACGCTCCGCTTCGGTGGCTGGTTCGGTGGTCGGGGCGAACGCGAGTTGAGGGCCGTCGACAATGTGTCCTTCTCGGTCCGCAAGGGCGAATGCTTCGGTCTTGTCGGCGAAAGCGGGTGTGGCAAGACAACCGTCAGCAAGGTCATCATGCGGGCGGTCTCCGCTTCGGCAGGGAGCGTCACCTTCCACCAGAACGGAGAGGAGACCGACGTGCTGGCGCTCGAGGGTGCAGCACTGCGCGCCTTCCGGCCGCGCATGCAGATGGTGTTCCAGGATCCGGCGAGTTCGTTGTCGCCGCGCATGACGGTGCGCGACATCCTGCGCGAACCGTTGGATATCCACGATGTGGGGACGACCGCGGAACGGGACAAAAGGGTGAGTGAGCTGATGGATGCGGTCGGTCTCGATCCCCGTTTCATGAGCCGCTATCCCCACAGCTTTTCCGGCGGCCAGCGTCAGCGCATCGGTATCGCACGGGCGCTGGCGCTGTCGCCTGATCTGCTGGTGTGTGACGAACCCGTCTCGGCGCTTGATGTTTCTGTGCAGGCACAGGTGCTCAACCTGCTGAAGGACCTCGGCCGGGAGCTCGGCCTGACCTATTTCTTCATTTCCCACAATCTCGCTGTCGTGAACTACATGGCTGATCGCATTGCCGTCATGGCGAATGGTCGCATTGTTGAACTCGCGCCGCGTCATCTGCTCTTCACGCGGCCCGTGCATGCCTACACCAAGGCGCTGCTGAAGGCGGTGCCCTATGCCGATCTCGACCGGCCACTGGATTACGACTCCCTGTCATTGAAAGGGGCCTCCGACATGAGCCAGTGGCCCAAGGTTTTCCAGCATCACGGAAAGCCGGAGGACCTCACGCCCGTGGACCTCGGTGGAGGGCATGTCGTTCTCGCCCATCGTGCGGCGGACATACGGGAGCTTGCGGCATGATCAGGTCCCGCAACCTGCTGGCGGCCTTCCTCACTCTCGGCGTCACACTGGCAATGGGGGCGGCCCTGGCGCAGGTCGAACCTCCGTTGCTGGCCGAGCGGGTCCAGAAAGGCGAGCTTCCGCCAATGGTTCAGCGCCTGCCGGTCAGGCCGCATGTGACGAGGCTTGCCGAGCGGAACCGGACGGTCGGCCAGCCCGGCGGAGACATCCGCATGGTCATGGCCGACCAGCGGGACCTGCGCATGATGAGCCTCTACGGCTATTCCCGCCTCGTCGTCTTCAACGACAGGCAGGAGCTCGAACCGGACATTCTCGAGGAGGTCCAGCAGGAAGATGGCCGCCGCTTCACCCTGGTTCTGCGGGAGGGCCACCGCTGGTCTGACGGGTCGCCCTTCACGTCAGAGGACTTCCGTTTCTGGTGGGAGGATGTCGCGAACAATCCGCGCCTTTCCCCGGGCGGGCCTCCCATGGCGATGCTGGCGAGCGGCGCTCCGCCCACGTTCGAAGTGCTGGACAGCCGTCGCGTCCGCTTCACCTGGAATGCGCCCAATCCCTCGTTCCTGCCGGCTCTGGCAGGTTCCCAGCCGACGTACATCTACATGCCGGCCCATTACCTCCGCAGGTTCCATGAGCGCTACGCCGAGGCGTCGGCGTTGCAGAATGAGGTCAGGACACACAGGCTGAAGGACTGGACGGCGCTGCATGAACAAAAGGCGCGTCTTTACCGGAACGAGAACCCCGATCTGCCGACCCTTGAACCCTGGCGCAACCGCACGCCGGGACCGGCGGAGCGCTTCGTCTTTGAGCGCAACCCGTTCTTCCACCGGGTGGACGAGAAGGGCCAGCAGCTACCCTATCTGGACCGTGTCATCATCAACACGGCAACAGGCTCCCTGATCCCGACGAAGGTTGGAGCAGGAGACAGCGATCTTCAGGCCCGATATCTCAGTTTCGACAACTACACATTCCTCAAGACTGCCGAGAAGACCAAGGACTTCTCCGTCAAGCTCTGGCGCAACGCCGAAGGCGCGCGCATCGCCATCTACCCAAACCTGAATGCTGCGGATGCCGTCTGGCGTGGCCTGCTGCGCGACGTGCGCGTGCGCCGCGCCTTGTCCGTGGCGATCAACCGGCGCGACATCAACAATGTCATATTCTACGGGCTCGCCAAGGAGGGCGCGAACACGCTGATTTCGGCAAGCCCTCTCTCCGCTGCGGAGCTCCGCGAAGCCTGGGCGCAATACGATCCGAAACTTGCCAACAGCCTGCTCGATCAGGCGGGTCTGCAGCGCCGCGATTGGGACGGAATCCGGCTGCTCCCCGACGGACGGCGTGCTGAAATCACCATCGAAGGGTCCGGGGAAAGGGCTGAGGAGATCGACAGCGTCGAGCTGATCATCGAGAACTTCCGGGATATCGGTATCCGGCTTTTCTACCGCTCCGCCCAGCGCGAGCTGTTCCGACGGCGCATCCTCATCGGAGAGACGTTGCTTTCGCTCTGGCAGGGACTCGACAATGGCCTCGCCGGACCGGACATGGAGCCTGATGCGCTAGCCCCCAACAACCGGGGCCAATACCAATGGCCGCGGTTCGGCCAGTTCGCCGAGACAGCCGGACGCTCGGGTGATGCGATCGACATGCCGGACGTCCAGGAACTGGCCGATCTCCTGGAGCAATGGCGGGGGTCATCAACCCGCAATGACCGCGACCGCATCTGGCGGCGCATGCTCGCCAGCCATGCCCAGAACGTCTTCACCATCGGCATCGTCAACAGCACGCTGCAGCCCATCATCGCCTCGCGCCGCCTGAGGAATGTGCCTGACGACGGATGGTACAGTTTCGAGCCTGGCGCATTCCTGGGCGTGCATCGCCCGGACACGTTCTGGCTCGCCGACCCCGAGAAGAGGAACTGAGCCATGGTCATGCGCTACGTTTTCCGACGCATGCTGCTGATGATACCGACGCTCCTCATCACCAGCGCGCTCATCTTCACCGTGATGGAGCTGCCGCCCGGCGACTTCTTCGAGACCTACCAGGCCGAGATGCAGGCGCAGGGCGAGCGCGCCGACATGAGCCGCGTCGAGTTCCTGAAAAAGGAGTACCATTTCGACAAGCCCCCGGTGGAGCGTTACTTCTACTGGCTCGCGGATTTCGTCCGGGGCGATTTCGGCTACTCCTTCGAGCATCAGCTGCCGGTGCGGGATGTGATCGGAGACAAGCTGCTCCTGACCATCATCATCTCGATGCTCACCATCCTGTTCACCTGGGCGATCGCCTTTCCGATCGGCATCTACTCGGCAACGCATCAGTACAGCTGGGGCGACTATGGCCTGACCTTTCTCGGGCTGCTGGGCATCGCCACGCCGCATTTCCTGCTTGCACTGATCGTCATGTACTTCGCCAACGCCTGGTTCGGGCTGTCGATCGGGGGCCTGATGGAGCCGGAATACCTGAATCAGCCGATGAGCTGGGCCAAATTCGCCTCCATCCTGCAGCACATCTGGCTGCCGGTGGTCGTGATCGGCGTGACGGGCACCGGGGGCATGATCCGGGCCGTCAGGGCCAATCTTCTCGACGAGCTTGAAAAGCAGTA
>JANNFV010000049.1:0-1837 GCA_031380285.1 Hyphomicrobiales bacterium
GCCGCGAGAAGGCGATAGTCCGCGTCTGAACAGTGGGCCAGCGTGATGCTCGATTTCGAACAGGCCCTCAGCGGCCGCACCATCCTGATCACGGGGCATACGGGCTTCACCGGCAGTTGGCTGTCTCTCTGGCTGTCACGCCTGGGCTGTCGCATCGTCGGCATCAGCCTGCCGCCCACCTCACAGCCCAACCTGCATGACGCGGCAGGTGTGGGCCAGTATGTCGAGGAACACCTGTTCGACATCGCCGATGCGGCCCGCGTGCAGCAGGTGATGGCGGCAAGCCGACCGGACGTGGTGCTGCATCTGGCAGCGCAGCCGCTGGTGTCGCAATCCTTCGTTGATCCGGTCGAGACCTTCCGCACCAACATCCTGGGGACGGCCCATGTGCTGGAGGCTGCCCGCAAGGTGCCTTCAGTCAAGGCAGCGGTGTGTGTGACAACCGACAAGGTCTATGCGGATCGCGGCCTGAAGCGCGGCTTCCGCGAGGGTGATGCGCTGGGCGGCAAAGACCCCTACAGCGCCTCCAAATCGGGCGCGGAAATGGTCATCGCTTCCTACGCCGCCACGCTGGCGGCACGCGGCAACGGCGTGCGGATCGCGGCGGCACGGGGCGGCAACATCATCGGCGGGGGCGACTGGTCGGCCAACCGCATATGCCGGATTTCGTGCGGGCCGTGCAGGCGGGTCAGCCGCTTGTGCTGCGCAACCCGGAAGCGACACGGCCCTGGCAGCATGTGCTGGCGCTGTGCCACGGTTATCTGGTGCTGGCGGCAGCGCTGCTGGGGGAGGGGGGCGACCATGCCGCACGCGCCTGGAATTTCGGACCGGAGCGAGAGGGCGCACGCACCGTGCGTGACCTCGTGGAGGGTCTGGTACAGGCGTGGCAGTCCGTGCCGCTCCAGCTGGAACCCGGCAGCTTTCCCGAGACCCGGTTGTTGCAGCTCGACAGCAGCCTCGCACACCGGGAGCTGGGCTGGAAACCGCCGCTCGGCTTCAAGGACACGGTAGCGCTCACGGCCGCCTGGTATCGGGCCTGCACGGCTGACGGGACACAGGCCCAGGCCGTGACGCTGGAGCAGATCGAAGGCTTCCGCCAGCGGCTCGCCAGGGCATGACCGCGCGGCGCTATCTCGTCACGGGTGCCGGCGGCTTCATCGGTGGCGCGGTGGCACGGGCATTGCTGGCGCGTGGTGACCAGGTCCATGCGCTGACCCGCCCGGGCCGGGCCACGCCCGCGGGCTGCGTCGCGCTGCCCGTTGCGGCGTACCAGCCCGAGGTGCTCCGGGCGATCACTCTGCCGGAACCGATCAATGCCATCGTGCATTGCGCGGCCTACGGCGTGGCACCTGACGAGCGCGACCTGGCGCAGATGACAACGGTCAATGTTGACTGTTCGCTGGCGCTGGTCGATCTCGCCCATGCCAGCGGCATTCCCCGCTTCGTCATGGCCGGATCCTCGGCGGAGTATGCCGATCACGCCGTGCCGCCCTTCAACCCGTCGCAGCCCATGCAGACCGTGCGGCCCTATGGTGCCAGCAAGGCGCGGGCGACGCTGTCCTGCCTGGCCCGCCCCGAGGCGCTTGGCATTCAGTGCCTGGTGCTGCGGCTCTACAATGTCTTCGGCCCGGGCGAGGCCGCCCATCGGCTGCTGCCCTCGCTCATCAGCGGCCTGCGCGAGGGGAGGGGAGTCGACCTGTCGCCCGGCATGCAAATCCGCGATTTCATCCCCGTCAATCTCGTGGTGGAGGCGTTTCTGGCCGCACTCGATCTGCCCCTTCAGTCCAAGCGCCGCATCGTCGATATCTGTTCGGGGGAGGGCACCACGGTCCGCCAG
>JANNFV010000101.1:0-8179 GCA_031380285.1 Hyphomicrobiales bacterium
GCATGCCTGGGCGGATGGCGCTTTCGGGCAGCACGGAGACTGCGAGGCCCGCTGTCACGGTGGCACCCACGGCTGTGGAATTCCAGCTGGCGTAGAGCACGCGGAAGGGGCGGCCAATGCGCTCCAGCCGCTCCGTCGCCACCTGTCGCCACTGGCAGGTGGGCCTGCCCAGCGCCAGCGGAACCGGGTTTTCCTCATGCACCTGCGAACGCGATGACGTGACCCTCAGCAGCCGCTCGTGGCGGATCACCTCCGCCGCACCACGGTGGTCGGAATGGGTGATGATGGCGAGATCAAGCTCGTTGGCCTGGATGCGCTCCACCAGCATCGGCGTCGGCTCGCAGATCACGGTGACCTCGACCTTGCTGTTGGAGCGGGTGAAGCGGGCCAGGATCTCCGGCAGGTAGCGATCCGCATAGTCATCCGGCACGCCCAGCTTGACGCGCCCGGACAGGGCCGCATCGGTGAAACTCATGATGCAATCATGGTTGAGGCTGACGATGCGCCTTGCATAATCCAGCAGCCGTTCGCCATCCTCCGTCAGCCTGGAGGCCCGGCCATCCTTCTCGAAAATGTCGCGGCCCACCCGCTCTTCCAGCCGCTTCATCTGCATGGAGACGGCTGACTGGGTCTTGTGGACGATGTCAGCCGCTTTGGTGAACGAGCCGGTATCGGCGATGGCGATCAGCGTCCTGAGTTGATCGATGTCAAGCAGATGCGCCATGCCAAGTCCCCCCAGGAAGTCGATCTCGGCATCATATGTCATTATTTGTGATGTTCAAGCTCAAAAACATTCGTTTTATATATGTATCAATTGGGAGCATATTCATTTGGCTGATGAGCCAGCCTGGTTTCTCAGCCCTTGATGGAGAGTGACATGACCCGTTTTGCGCCTGCAGCCACCACTGGCTCGACCCTGACCCTCGCGCTGGCCGGTATTTTCATGCGTTCCGTGAAGCAGGCGCTCGGTGCCCTGAAAAGCCGCCGTGAAGTCGCGCGTCTCAACGATCTTGATGATCGCGCCCTCAAGGATATCGGCCTGGTGCGCAGCGATGTGCAGGCTGCCCTGGCAGAACCGCTTTTCTGCGATCCGTCGCACCACCTGATCGATGTCGCGGGTCACAAGCGCGGCGTATCCAGGCCTGTGGTCACGTCTTCGGGACTGGCGATGCCAACCGGTGGCAGTGCTCGTCTTCGACGCGATGATGCGGCTGTGATTTCGGGACCCATCACGCCAGCGGCGTGCTGAAAACCTATCGCATCATGTTGGCGGCATAGAGGTAGAGGGCGAGCGCCCCCAGGCCTATGCCGATCAGCAGCGCGAGCAAGGCCCAAAGCCACCCGCCACCCGAACTGCGGTGGGTGGTGGAAAGCTGCGCGGGAATGGTCCTGACGGAAGGCGTGCTGACCGCAGGGTTGGTGGGTGCAGCCATCGCTGCTGCTCCCGTCGCCAGTGCAGAAGCAACCACAACGCCAGCAGTGGTTGCCGCCGCGCCAACGGGCAAGACCGAAGCAGCAATCGCCTCAGGTTGTTTCAAGGCTGTGTGCGCGGCCGTCACAAGCTCGTCCTTGATGGCGTTGGCTGGCTCTGCCACGGCAGATTCGACAGCCCTGACCATTGGCGCGGGCATCTCCGTCGCCGAAACTGACGGGGAAGCGGGCACCGCGTCCAGCGCAGGTGCCGGGCGGGTCCACTGACGGAAGGCTTCCTCCGCTGTCATGGGCAAAGAAGGCGCGACCTTCGGTAACCCTGCGGTGATCGAGTGGGCTGGCGACACAGCTTTCGAAGGATGGTCCTGTTGCGCGTCCTCATCCTGAGCCTGTCGAAGGATCGAGGACGTCGCTGCTTGCCCAGACCTTGGTCCTTCGACAGGCCCAGGACGAAGTTGCGTTGGCGGCAAAGGTGTTGCCGTTGCCAGCGCCCGCTCACGCTCCACCAGCCGCCGCGCGACATACCGCGTCACCTCGTCGACAATGGCCTTCTCATCCGTCGTTTCCGCCAGGGTAATCCGTCCCGTGCGGGTCTCCTGCATGAAGCGGAAGGCTGTCTGGTCACGATTCATCTCGATGTATGACAGGATATCGACATAGAGGCGCGGGCGCTTGGGTGTCACAAGGCCGAGATCAAAGAGTTCGACATCGCTTGGAATGGCGGCATAGAGCGGCTCCAGACGCTTGCGCAGCGCGTCCAGCTTCGCCGTGCCGTAGTGTAGCGCTTCCGTCCTGAGATCGGCCCTGTCCGCCATGTCCTGGCGGGCCTGGTTCATGGCGACAGCGAGCGCGATCGCCGCCTGATGCGGGTCAACCGCTGTGTCGGCTTCTGCCGGAAGTCCCAGTCGCTGCATGATGTCCTGCACCGGATTTCCTTCTCATCAAGTCCAACCCGAGTTTAGGGCAACCCTTGGTGGCGTGCAAACCGTGTGAGGACCAAGCCTTTGCTCAGATGCAGCGCCCGCCATCAACCTCGAGCACATTGCCGGTCACCATGGCGGCGTCGTCCGATGCCAGGAACAGCGCCGCGTTGGCGATATCATTGGGGGTGGACAGACGCCCCAGCGGGATCGTGGCCTTGAACATCGCGCGCTTTTCGGGCGTGTCCTCGCCCATGAAGGTCGCAAGCAGAGGGGTCTCTCCCGCCACAGGCGCGATGCAGCAGACGCGGATCTTGTCGGGTGCCAGTTCCACCGCCATCGACTTCGACAGCAGGTTCACCGCGCCCTTGGTGCCGTTGTACCAGGTGAGGCCGGGCCGTGGCCGGATGCCCGCAGTGGAGCCGATATTGATGATCACGCCACCGCCATGCGCCCTGAAATGCGGCACCACGGCAAGCGCTGTCAGATAGATCGATTTGACGTTGACGGCGAAGAGCCGGTCGAAATCAGCCTCGGGAACCTGCAGCATCGGCTGGTTGCGATGGCTGCTGCCGGCATTGTGCACGAGGATGTCGAGGCGTCCGAGCTTCTCGATGGCCCGCGCGAAGGATTTGCCGACGCTGGCCGATTTGGCGACGTCGCAACCGACGGCAAACGCCTTGCGGCCCAGTGCCTTGGCGGCTTCCCGGGCCTTGTCGGTGTTGATATCCATGACGCAGACCCGCGCACCTTCGCGCAGATACGTCTCCGCAATGCCAAAGCCGAAGCCTTGTGCCGCGCCGGTGATGATGGCGGTTTTTCCCTTGAGGCGCATGCTGTCTATCCGTGGTTGATGACGATGGTTTTCGATGCCGAGAACTCGTAGAGCGCCTCGAAGCCTTTTTCGCGCCCGTGGCCGGATTTCTTGACGCCGCCGAAGGGCAACTCGATCCCTCCTCCTGCACCGTAGCCGTTGACGAAGACCTGCCCGCAGCGCATCGCCCGGGCCAGCCGCATCGAGCGCTTGGCATCCCGTGTCCAGATGCCAGCCACGAGTCCGTAGGGCGTGCCATTGGCGAGTGCCACGGCATCGGTTTCATTGGTGAAAGGGATCACGGACAGCACCGGGCCGAAGACCTCGTCCATCGCCAGGCCATTGGCGCGTGGGACAGGCCCGAACAGCACGGGAGCGGCATAGAACCCGCCTGCAGGCAGATCGCCGGGGATCGGCACTTCAGCCAGCACCGGAACGCCTTGTTCGCGTGCCCGACTGGTGAACATCGCCACCCGTTGCTGCTGCTTGGGGTTGATCATCGCGCCCATGTCGCGGTCGTCGCTGTGGCGTCCGATGGCGATCCGGCTGAAGCGCTCGGCGAGGGCCGGAACAAGCGCATCATAGGCACTCTGTTCGATCAGAATGCGCGACCCGGCAGAGCACGTCTGCCCGCCGTTCTGGATGATCGCATTGATCAGGACGGGCATGGCGGCATCAAGGTCCGCATCGGCGAAGATCACCTGCGGAGACTTGCCGCCAAGCTCCAGCGTACAGCCGATGTGGTTGCGGGCTGCAGCCTGCTGGATCACGGTGCCTGTCTCGGGTGAACCCGTGAAGGACAGGAAATCGATGCCGGGATGGTTGGCAAGCGCTGCACCGGCTTCGCTGCCAAGGCCTGTGACGATGTTGAGCACACCCGGCGGTATGCCCACCTCCAGCGCCAGTTCCGTAATGCGGATCAGCGACAGGCAGGCATCCTCCGCCGGTTTCACCACGCAGGTGTTGCCGCAGGCCAGTGACGCTGCCACCGAGCGACCGAAGATCTGCGCGGGGTAGTTCCACGGCACGATATGTCCGGTGACGCCATGCGGGTCACGCACGATGGCGACGGTGTAGCCGTTGAGAAACGGAATGGTCTCGCCATGCACCTTGTCGGCGGATGTCCCGTAGAACTCGAAATAGCGGGCGGCAGACGTCATGTCCGCCCGCGCCTGTTTCAGCGGCTTGCCGCAGTCCTGCGCCTCGAACTGCGCGAGCTCTTCGTGATGCGCCAGGATGGTTTCGCCGAGCTTGACCAGGAGTCGTCCCCGCTCCGTCGCGGTCATCCGCCCCCACGGGCCGGTTTCGAAGGCGGCGCGGGCAGCGGCCACGGCGTTGTCGATCTCATGTTGGCCACCCCGCCCGATGGCCGCAAAGGGCAGTCCATCGGACGGGCAGATGCAATCCAGCACCCGTCCATCCGCAACATCCAGGGGCCGTCCATTGACGATGCCGCGATGGAGCTTGAGCCCTTGGTGGGGCGGAGACGGCTTGTTCATGGCGATCCTCCCGGATCAGCTGTAACTTGGGCCTTCAGGGCCGTTTTGGCCCTTGCAAGGCTCTGGTCAGCGGCTTCTCGAAAACCCGCCAGGCAATCATGGCCGCGATGCTGGCGAGTGTCACGCCCAGAATCAGGAACAGCAGCGGGGAAATCGCGGCAATGACAGGTCCAACGGTCAAGGCCAGGCCGCGCAACACGAAGGGATGCAAAAGATAGAGCGCATAGGAGGCATCGCCGAGGTGCGACAGACCGCGCAGCAGCGGCTTGCCTTGCCCGTTTCCCTCGAAAGCCAGAGCCGCCATGACGAGCAGGGCAGCGGGCAGGCCATAGATCAGCGCCCGGTCCGGGAGCAGGGAGGGTGCCACCTTGCCCAGCACGAGCCAGATGATGGCGGCCCCGAACAGGACAAACGTGACCGGGCGCGAGGGACGCACGCCGCTCAGCGCCATATGGCCAATGATCATGCCCAGGCCAAACTCGAGGATGATGGAGCGCGTCCAGAAATAGGGAGCGGTCGCCGTCGCAGGAATCAGATGGCCCGCCGCGACCAGCAGCATCAGCACGCAGACCAGCGCCGGAACGGCTTTCTCGCGAGGCCAGGGCAGCACCAGCGCGAACAGCAGATAAAAAAACATCTCGTAGTTCAGTGTCCAGCCCAGGCTGTAGACCGGCTGGATGTAGCCGTCCGGACGCAGATAGGGCAGGAACAGCAGGGACGCCGCGATCTCATCCCCGGTCGGGAAGGGGCGGGCGGCAGGCGAGAGGCTGGCGAATGACAGCCCCAGGAACACCAGCGTTGTCAGCCAGTAGATCGGCACGATCCGCGCCAGCCTGCGCCGCAGGAATGGCAGGATGGATGCAGGCGATCCGAACATGTCGCGCGAGGCATGCACCATCACAAAGCCGGAAATGACGAAGAACAGGTCCACCCCCGCCTCCAGCGGCAGGGTAAATTGCCAGGCGAACGTGTCGCCCACCTTGCGGGCCACGCTGTCCGCCTCGTGCATGCCGTGGTGGATGGTGATGGCCAGCGCGGCCACGGCCCGCAGGATCTGGATGGATGCGAATTGGGGAACGGGCGACCGCATGAGCATGAAAGCCTGTTAAGCTGTCAGCCCGCTTCTGTCAGCCCAGCTCTTCATAGAGGTGCACAGCCTCGCTGGCTGGCCCGCGCCGCTCGGCAACATCGAACACTTTCAGCACCCGCACGCGCGATGGCAGGGCGATGGTCAGCACATCGCCGATCCGGACAGGGTGGGAGGCGCTCGCCACGCGTTGCCCATTGATGCGGACATGGCCGGACGTCGCCAGATCTTGCGCAATGGCCCTTGTCTTCACGACGCGGGCAAACCAGAGCCATTTGTCGAGGCGGATGCGGGCCTGGTCCGTCATGTCATCCTCAAGCCCACGTCCTGAGCCTGTCGAAGGACGGAGGTGGTGCTCGTCATGTCACGCTGGATCATCCTTCGACAGGCTCAGGATGAGGCTTCACTGGGGACGCCATGGATAGGTCCAGGTTTCCGTCAGTGTCTTGTTGCCGGCCCGCAGGAAGGCCCGAATGTCGGCGGATTGCCCCGCTGGTACATCGACATCGATCCCTGCCCGGAAGCCGCCGGTCTGAGGATTGTGGACCAGGAAAGTCCGCACGATCCGTCCTCCCGAGATCGACGGCACCACCTGTACCTGGTCGGCTGCCTTGGCGAAGAACGGCAATTGTCCATCGGTGAAGTCGATGATGAAACGGGTCATCGTCTGTGTCACCGGCTCGGATGAGCCCAGCGCCTTGGGCTTGGTGCGGTAGGTGTTGCGTGCCACGCCACCCGGCGTGAGTTCACCCTCGTCCATGGTGGCCGTGATCTTGTAGCGCCACGTCCGGCTGTGGCCAGCCTCCATCGGCTGTGTCGGCGCCCATTGCGCAACGATGTTGTCGTTGGTTTCGTCCGACGTGGGAATTTCGAACAATTCGATCTTGCCCTCGCCCCAGCCCTCCAGCGGCTCCACCCAATAGCTCGGGCGAAGCTCGTAGTTCAGGTCGAGATCCTGATAGTGCTCGAAGGTGCGGTCGCGCTGCATCAGGCCGAAGCCGCGCACATTGCTGTCCATGAAGGCCGCAGCCTCTATGCGGGTCGGATTGCGCAGGGGACGCCAGATCCATTCGCCCGCGCCGGTATGGATGAGCAGTCCATCGGAATCGTGCAATTCCGGGCGGAAGTCGTCTGCATAGCGCCGGTCATTCTCGCCCGTGAAGAACATCGAGGTCAGCGGGGCGATGCCCAGCTTGTCGATCCGCTTGCGGGCAAACAGCATCGCCGTCACCTCCACGACCGTTTCCTTCGCGGCATAGATATCGAAGCGATAGGCACCGGTGACGCTTTCGCTGTCGAGCAGCGCATAGATCACGGCGCGGTCGCTGCCGGCCTCCGGCTGCTCCAGCCAGAACTCGCGGAACACGGGAAACTCCTCGGTTTCCTTCGCGCCCACGCCGATGGAGAGGCCACGGGCGGAAAGACCGTATTTCTGGCCCTCGCCCAGGAAGCGGAAATAGGACGCACCCAGGAAGGAGACCAGTTCATCATGCAGGCGCGGATCATTGAGCGGGTAATGCAGCCGAAATCCCGCAAAACCGGTATTGACCGGCAACGGGCGCTCGAAGCGGTTGCGGCCATAGTCGAAGAGGTTGGCGGCATAGGGAATGGGCGCGGCCACGCCCTCCCGGATCAGGTTGATCGTGACTGGCCTGGTGTAGAGAAAGCCGGGATGGAAGGTTTGCAGGCGAAAGTTGCTGCCCTGCGCCTGCAACAGCGCCCGATCCGGGCGAAAGCGGATATCGCGCCATGTATCGAAATCGAGCTTCGCCAGGACGTCTGGAAGCGGCGCGGGCACTTCATGCGGTCCTGAGGCCATGTCCCGGGCACGCTTGATCACCTCCTCGAAGCTGAAGCGAACCTGGGGAGGCGCAGGTGGCACTGCGGGAGACTGCGCTGGAGGTGTCTGAGGCGCACGATTTTGGCCGTTGGCGCCCCCCTGGGCCAGCAGCAACGCCGCGCCTGCCACACCGCCGAGAAGTTGACGTCTGTCCATGAGCCCTGAACCCCTGAAAATCGCCGCCGTCTTCCCGCTGAATCTGGGCAACGTCAAGGCAAAAAGTCACGGAATTTCAGCGGCTTGATAAACGGGCGTTCAGAATGCGCCCGCATTGCTTAAATTTAATGCCGCAAATTCACTATGGCGGGCCATTTTCGCTTGCAATGGGGGGGAACTGTAGTATTCCTCCGCTTGCCCAATTTCGCACGTGCCTGTGGTTGCGTGCCGGTCGGTGGATCTCCGGACAAGAGGCCGGAAAAACGCCAACAGTGCTTGAAATGTCTTGATGGAAACTTCCATCGCTGGACATTTCGCGGACCGGCAGCCGGAGGCGAAAACCGGCGGCCCTGCCCGAAGCAGGTGACGCAGCTCAAAGCAACGACGGAGCGGGCTTTTTTAGACTCGTGTCGGCCCCTCCAAAGGCCGGCG
>JANNFV010000159.1:0-2192 GCA_031380285.1 Hyphomicrobiales bacterium
CGGGCGATCGACACAGCAGTCAGCCTCCTTGGCCGTGACAAGAACTAGGCATTAACCATGGCAACTTTTTGACATTGACAGGTGTGCCCCGCTACAACCGCGCCATGTCCAACGCACCGTTCGTTTCCACCGACTGGCTCGCCGCCAACCTGTCCAGCCCCGACATCGCGGTGGTCGATGCCTCCTGGTATTTGCCCACGATGAATCGCGACGGCAAAGCCGAATATGCGCAGCGGCACATCCCTGGTGCTGTCCATTTCGACATCGATGGCGTGAAGAATATGACAAGCACCCTGCCCCATATGCTGCCGTCGCCTGAGGATTTCGCCGCCGCGGCAGGCGCGATGGGAATTTCCGAAGACATGACCATCGTGGTCTATGACGGCGCGGGTCTGTTCGCCGGGCCGCGCGTGCGCTGGACCTTCCTGGTGATGGGCGCGAAAGATGTGCGCATTCTGGACGGCGGCCTGCCGAAATGGCTGGCCGAAGGGCGTTCGGTTGTTTCCGGCACGCCGACGCCAGAGCCGCGCGTTTTCCGTGCCAAACTCGACACTTCGGCCGTTGCCTCGCTCGCCGACGTGAAATCGGCTCTGGCGACGCGCTCCGCCACCGTCGTCGATGCGAGGCCCGCGCCGCGCTTCCGCGGAGAAGCGCCTGAACCCCGTCCGGGCCTTGCTTCCGGCCATATGCCGGGCAGCGTCAATGTCCCGTTCGACAGGCTGGTGCAGGACGGGCGCATGCTGCCGCCCGCCACCGTGCGCGGTGTCTTCCTTGCTGCAGGAGTCGATATCGACACGCCGGTGATCACCAGCTGCGGTTCGGGTGTTTCAGCCGCGATCCTGTCGCTGGCGATGGAGACGGCGGGTGCAAAGGCGGAGGCGCTTTACGACGCGTCATGGGCGGAATGGGGCGGTCGACCGGATTGCCCGGTAGCGAAGTCCTGAACTCCCGCAATGACCCTGCGCCACCGCCTGAAGAACTGGTCGAATCCGCATAACCTGACGCGGCTGCATCTGAAGCGCATCGCGGCGAAGCATGGCTTTTCGATTGGCGAACACACCTACGGCAAACCCAAGGTGCGTTTTCCTGAATCCGGCGCGAAGCTCACCATCGGCAGATTCGGCTCCATCGCGGACGATGCGAACATTCTGCTGGGCGGCAACCACCGCACGGATTTCGTCACGACTTACCCCTTCGGCGCAATGTCAGCGCTCTGGCCGGAAGCGGCGGGGCGCAATGACTATGCCGTGTCACGCGGCGATGTGGTGATCGGCCATGACGTTTGGCTGGGTTCCGGGTGCATGATCCTCTCCGGGGTCACAATCGGCCATGGTGCGGTCGTGGCGGCGCGCGCCGTGGTCACGAAGGACGTCGCACCCTACACCATCGTGGGAGGCAACCCGGCACAGGTGATCCGCAAGCGTTTCGATGACCGCACCATTGCGCGGTTGCTGGCCTGCGCCTGGTGGGATCTGCCGCGCGAACGGATTGCCGCCCTGATCCCGCTGCTGCAAGGCGGTGATGTGGACGGTTTCCTGCGCGCCGTCGAAACCACGTGATACCGGACTGGCAAGCTGCCGCGCCTTGCGCTACCAAGCCGCCACAACAACCGGATCATCCCCATGTCATCTGACTTCCCCGACCGTCTTTCCGTCAATCCCGGCAGCCCCCACTACAACGAGGAGCTTCTGCAGCGGGAGGTCGGCATTCTGATCAACGGGAAAGAAAAGACCAACGTCGAGGAATATTGCATCAGCGAGGGCTGGATCAAGGTGAGCGCAGGTGCAGCCAAGGACCGGTTCGGGAACCCGATGACGATCAAGCTGAAGGGCAAAGTCGAGCCGTTCTTCAAGGATGCCGCGGCTTCCTAGCCCACGACATAGCCCCCGTCGAACAGGCTCGCGATCCTTGCCAGTGCGGCTGGGTCGGCCTCCTTTGCACCGAGACAATCCAGCATATCCGGCGACAGATGCGGCAGCGCCGCAAGAAAAGCCGCTGTCAGCGTCTTCGCCAGCGCATGATCGGGATGCGCGGCGTCGCTCTGGGCCGGGCCGTATTCGCCCAGATGCCGCACACTGTCCCAGGCCAGCGGCTCCTTCGGGAAAAGAGGCAACAAGGTGTCAACCGCCTCCTCCGCCACATACCAGCGGTTGAGATTGTCGAAGAAGGCGAAGCGGTAGCCCTTGGACAGC
>JANNFV010000162.1:0-1838 GCA_031380285.1 Hyphomicrobiales bacterium
GATCTGGCGCGGGTGTTCCAGGGCGTGCTGCTGTTCTGCCTGTTGGGCGGCGAGGCGCTCACGCGCCACCGCATCGTCCTGGGGAGGGGCTGATGGCCTTCTGGCTCCTCGTCACGCTCACCATCATCACCGCCGCTACGCCGCTGTTGCTGGCGGCGCTGGGCGAGCACGTGACGGAGCGGGCGGGCGTGCTGAATCTGGGCGTCGAGGGCATGATGATCATGGGGGCAGCCACGGCCTTTGCCGTGGCGATCCTGACAGGCTCATCCATGCTGGCGATTCTCGCGGGCATTTCCGCAGGCGTCGTGCTGGCCGCGCTGTTCGCGCTGTTTGCCGTGGGTCTGGCGGCCAACCAGGTGGCGACGGGATTGGCGCTCACGATCTTCGGCACCGGCCTCGCCAATCTCATCGGGGCGGGCTTCATCGGCATGAAGCGGGACACCATTCCATCGCTGTGGATCCCCGGCCTCACGGATTTGCCGGTGCTGGGCAAGTTGATCTTCGGGCAGGATCCCTTTGTCTATGCCTCGCTGGTACTGGCTGTCGGCATCGCCTGGTGGTTGAGCGCGACGCGTGGCGGTCTGGTGCTCACTGGAATAGGCGAAAATCATGCCTCGGCCCATGCGCTTGGACATGATGTCAGGCGGTTGCGGGTGCTGGCGGTGCTGTTCGGCGGGGCCTGTTCGGGCCTGGGCGGGGCCTATCTCTCGCTGATCTACACGCCGTTCTGGTCTCCCGGCATGACGGCGGGACGCGGCTGGATTGCCGTTGCCATCGTGGTCTTCGCCGGCGGCAGGGTGTGGCGGTTGCTGCTGGGTGCCTATCTCTTCGGCGCCATGAACGTGCTGCAACTCCATGCGCAGGCCGGTGGCATCGGTTTGCCCTCGCAATTGCTGTCGGCGATTCCCTATCTGGCGACCATCCTGGCGCTCGTCGCGCTGGCGTTGCGCGACCGGCGGCGACAAAGCGCTGTGGGATCGCTGGGGCAGCCCTTCATTCCTGATCGCTGACGTGCTTTGATACGTCAATCGGGCTGCGGGAACATCCTTCCCCAGCGGATATCTGGAAAGGAAGTTCTCTCATGAAGGCTTTGATGACGGCGGCTTTCGGGGTCGCCATGGCGGTTGGTGTCGGCGGCCCGGCGATAGCGCAGGAGAAGCTGAAGATCGGCTTCATCTATGTCGGGCCGGTCGGCGATTTTGGCTGGAGCTACCAGCATGATCAGGGCCGCCAGGCCATCGAGAAGGCGTTTCCCGGCCGCGTCGAGACGACATTCGTCGAAACCGTGCCGGAGAATGACAGCGATCGTGCCATCGAGCAGTTGGCCCGCACCGGCCACAAGCTGATCTTCACCACGTCCTTCGGCTACATGGAGCCGACGCTGCGCGTTGCGCGTCGTTTCCCAGACGTGAAGTTCGAGCATGCGACCGGCGTGAAGCGTGCGCCCAATGTCGCGACCTACTCGGCCAAGTTCCACGAAGGCCGTTACATCATCGGCCAGATGGCGGGCAAGATGACGAAATCCAACACCATCGGTTATGTCGGCGCGTTCCCGATCCCCGAGGTCATCGCGGGCATCAACGCCTTCTATCTCGGCGCGAAATCGGTCAACCCGAACATCAATATCAAGATCGTCTGGGTCAATTCCTGGTTCGACCCACCCAAGGAGGCCGATGCCGCCAAGGTGCTGATGGATCAGGGCGTCGACATCGTGACGCAGCACACGGACAGCCCCGCGCCCGTGCAGGCCGCGTCCGCCCGCAACGTGCTGTCCTTCGGCCAGGCTTCCGACATGAGCCGTTTCGCGCCCAACCACGTGATGACCTCGATCATCGATG
>JANNFV010000165.1:0-2425 GCA_031380285.1 Hyphomicrobiales bacterium
TCTCGATCATCGCGGCGCGGATCATGCGGGCGACGACGGCCATCTGCGGCAAGGCCAGCACCAGCACGGGCAGCACGGTGTTGCGCAACGCCCCTTCGTTCCAGCCCCCGACAGGCAGCCAGGCCAGCCACAGGCCGAACACCACCTGGAACAACGGCGCGGTGACAAAAGTAGGAATCGTGTTGCCTGCCGTCGCCACCGTGATCACGGCGTAGTCCGCCGTCTGGTTTTGCCGGAGCGCCGCAAACACCCCCAGCACACCCCCAACAAGCAAGGCCAGCAGCAGCGCCATCGCACCCAGCCGGATCGAGACGGGCAAGCCCTTGGCGAAGAGTTGCCCGACCGTCAGATCCAGGCTGGAGAAGGAGGGGCCGAAATCACCGCGCAGCAATCCCTGCAGATACAGCAGGTACTGCTTCCACAGCGGCTCATCCAGCCGGTAAAGCTTGCGCAGGTTGCCCAGCACCACGTCGTTCAAAGGCTGCTCCAGGTCGAACGGCCCACCGGGCGCAACGCGGATCAGGAAGAAGCTGATCGTCACCACCACGAGGAGTGTGGGGATGGTGGTGAGAAGGCGACGGAGGATGTAGGTCAGCATCACCCGTCATCCCGTGCGCGGTGCAGCGCGAAGCGGTGCTCCGCAGACACGGGACCGCTCGACGATCATGGCACCCGAACGTCTGGCATCAGCTCGTCCCATCCGGAATTTCGCTCCTCGATCAACTGCTCTTTCCAGGCGCGTCGCCATTTCTTGATCCGCTTCTCTGCCGCGATTGCGTCATTCACATCGTTAAACTCGTAGGCATAAACCAGCCGCTGGAGATTATATTTCTTGCAGAACGCCGAACCTTTGCCGAGCCTGTGTTCCTGGATGCGGCGCTCAAGGTTGTTGGTGATGACGACATAGAGGACACCGCGCGGCTTGTTGGTAAGCATATAGACGAAGTAGCTGCGCAGTTGCGTTGTTCCCTCATTGTTCGACGTCTGGCCCAGGAGGGTCACTCCGCGCGAGATCCCGTGTCTGCGGAGCGGCATGAAATGCCGCGCCGCGCACGGGATGACATCAATTCACCAACCTGTAGAACCGGCTGGCATAGGCACCGCGCAGGTTGGAGCTGAAGCCTTGCAGCTTGCTGGAAACCAGGTTCTTGGTCGAATAGAACAGCACCGGCGCATAGGGCTGATCCCGCGTGATCAGCTGCTCGGCCTTCAGCAGGATGTCGGCGCGTTTCTTGAGGTCTGTCTCGCGCTCCGCGTCCTTCATCAAGGCCTCGAACTCGGTGTTCTCGTAGCGGGCATAGTTGAAGCCCGTGTTGTCCTTCTGGAACAGGAACAGGAAGTTCTGCGGATCGGAATAATCACCGATCCAGCCCGCACGCGCCGCATCGAAATCGCCCCGCTCGCGCAGGAAGGCAAAGTGCGTGCGCCCATCCGTGTTGATGAAGGTCGTCTCCACGCCGATCTGCTTCCACTGGTCGGCAATGGCCACCACGGTGCGGCGGTTGTTGTCGGTCGTGTTGTAGCGGATCTCGACCTTGAGCGGCTTGCCCGGACCAAAGCCCGCGGCGGCGAGCAGTTTCTTGGCATTGTCCTCGCGGTCGATGGGTGACTTCTCCGCCCAGTCAGCCGCGGCAGGCTTGCCATAGTTGCCGATGCCCGGAGGCACGAAGGAATAGGCCGGCAGCATGGTGCCACCCCAGATTTGCTCGGCGATGAACTCGCGGTCGATCACCATGGACAGGGCCTGGCGCACCCTCAGATCATCGAAGGGCTTCTTCGCCATGTTGAAGGCCAGATAATACGTGCCCAGATAGGGCGCGATCTTCACCTGGTCGCCCAGCCGCTCCTTCAGGAACTTGGTCTGGTCAGCTGGAATATCCGTGGTGAAATGCAATTCGCCCGCCATGAAACGCCGCGATGCCGCCGCAAAATCCGGCGTGGGATAGACCATCACGCGCTCGATCTGCACGCTGGATGCGGCATGGAAATTCGGGTTCTTGTCCAGCCGGATATGCGAATTCGGCGTCCACTCCTTCAGGGAATAGGCCCCGTTCGACACCCAGTTTTCCGGCTTGGTGTAATCCGCGCCGTGCTTCTGCACGCTGGCGGGATGCACGGGATAACCGGTCTGGTGCGTCAGGAGTTCGAGAAAATACGGCGTCGGGCGCTCCAGCGTGATTTCCAGCGTCTTGTCGTCGATGACCTTGACGCCAAGATCCTCGAGCTTCGCGCCATCCTGCTTCTTGTTGACCTTCTCGGCGTTCTTGATGGGGAAGAGAATGTTGGCGTATTTCGCGCCGGTCTCGGGGTTGATGATCCGGCGGAAGGCGAACACATAGTCCTGGGCCTTGAAGTCATCGCCATTCGACCATTTGGCGTTGGCGCGGAGCTTGAAGGTGAAGACTGTTCCGCCCCCGCTTTCCAC
>JANNFV010000180.1:0-1958 GCA_031380285.1 Hyphomicrobiales bacterium
GGAACGGTCGAGGCCGCGTGGCTGGGCGACTGCCGGGCCATCCTGGAGATCGACGGTGGCATCGTGACCTGCGGCGAGACGCCCGAGGGCGAGGCGCAGGAGCGGGCCTTTGCCGCACGCATCGGCACGGATCTGGGTGCCACGGCCATGCTGCGCTCTCCCGCCGTGATCGAGCAGTTGCGCATCGCCCGGGCCGCCAGCAACACCGGTCGCGGACGCTGGGTGCTGGGGCTGGAGCCGGAAGCAGCGGACCACCTCGAAACCGCCGTGTTCCATCACACTGGACATGTTAGGGGTCTCGCCATGAGTGATGGCTTCTCGGCGCTGGAGCTGAAATACAAGCGCTTCACCCCGGACGCGCTGCTGCAGCAAGCCGAGGCGAGGGGGTTGGCTGCGCTTGGCACGGAACTGCGCCACATCGAGGAGGTCGAAGATCCCCAGGGCAAAACCTTTCCGCGCTTCAAGGTGAGCGATGATGCGACGGGCGTGCTGTTCCGCGCCGGCAAAAGGGCGTAACCTCCCGGACAGAAGCCCGTAGGAACATTGCCTTGAAACGACATATCATCAGTGTCATCTCTGCATCGGCCCTGCTGGCATTCAGTCCCGCGCAGGCCCTCGCCCAGACGCCACCGTCACCCGCCGAGACAGCGGCTTATTCCGGCCTCCTCGGGGTGACCCAGAGTGGTGCCCACAACGAGATGCGCCAACTGCTGATCAACGGCCTCGATCCCAACGGGCGCGATGGCAATGGACGCACGCCCTATCTCGTGGCGGCCTATCGCGGCGACATCACGGCCATGGAAATTCTCGTCAAGGGTGGTTCGGACCCGCTTGCCAAGGACAACCAGAACTACGATGCCATCACCATTCTCGCCGTAGCCAACCGCGTCGAGGCGATGCTTGCAGCCATCCGTCTGGGAGGCGATCCCCAAGCCATCACCAGCCCCTATCTGGGCACTGCGCTGATCGCTGCCGCCCATCTCGGCCATGCCGATGTCGTCAAGACGCTGATCGATGCAGGCGCACCGCTCGACCATGTCAACAATCTGGGCTGGACGGCGGTGATCGAGTCGATTGTGCTGGGCGATGGCGGGGCCAACCACCAGCGCTGCCTGCGTGACCTGCTCGCGGCAGGGGCCAACCCCAACCTTGCAGATCGCAGCGGTGTCACGCCGCTGAAGCTCGCAGAGGGCAGGGGATACAAGGCGATGGTGGAGATGATCCGGGCGAAGGGCGGAAGGTGACGTGCCTCTGCTTCTACCAGGGGAGAAGGAAAAGCCTACCCCACCCCAAACGCCGCCTTCACGCCATCCAGCACGAACTGCACGGCCAGCGCCACCAGCACGATGCCGAGCAGCCGTGTCAGCACGATGTTGCCGGTCACGCCCAGCAAAAGCGAGATGCGCTCCGCGAACAGGAACACCAGCCAGCACAAAACGCAGATGAAGGCGATGATGGCGATCAGCGCGGCCATCAATTGCGGCTCGCCACGGGTCTGGCCCGCCAGCAGCATGGTCGCCGTGATCGCGCCTGGCCCGGCCATCAGCGGGATGGCCAGTGGAAACGCCGCCACGTTGCGGATATGATCGAGATCGATCGCGGTCTTTGCCACGTTGGTCTTGCGCTCGCTGCGCCGCTCGAACACCATCTCGAAGGCGATCCAGAACAGCAGCAACCCGCCCGCGATGCGGAAGGCGGGCAGCGTGATGCCCAGCAGCGTCAGCAGCTTCTGCCCGACCAGCGCGAAGAAGGTCAGCGCCAGCGCCGCGATGATCGTGGCGCGGATCGCCACCTGGCGGCGCTCGGCCTGCGTCATCCCCACGGTCAGCGCCAGGAACATCGGCGCGATGGCAGGCGGATCGATGGTCACGAGCAGCGTGGCGAAGGCATTGGAAAGAAAGTCCATGCCGTCAGGATGGAGGGCCCGAAGAGCCTTGGCAATGGCCATGTGTCATCCC
>JANNFV010000237.1:0-1574 GCA_031380285.1 Hyphomicrobiales bacterium
CGGATGAACACGATCTTTGAGGGTCCGGCTGGCGAACGCCATGACAACAAGGGAATCTTCCTCGACATTGTGCCTATGGAGAACCTCATCTTTACCGACGCTTTCACCGAAGGTTTCATCCCGAAAGACGGGGCACCGTTCATGACCGGCCATGTCAGGTTGCGCGACGCGAAGGATGGCGGCACGGAGATGGTCTGGGGCGCGCGGCACTGGACCGCCGAGGCCAAGGCTGAGCACGAGAGCATGGGCTTCCAGGAGGGCTGGAGCGCTGCTGCCGCCCAACTCGCCGAGCTGGCGCAGAAGGTCGTCACCGGCGAAGCCGAAGCATCGTGAGACTATTTTGAGACTGAGGAGCTCTCCATGGACACCATCACGCCCTGCCTCTGGTTCGACGGCAACGCCGAGGAGGCCGCCAACTTCTATGCCTCCCTGCTGGCGGACAGCCGCATCGATGCTGTCAACCGGGCACCCGGCGATTATCCATCCGGGAAGACGGGCGACGTGCTCACCGTCGCGTTCACGCTCATGGGCCGACCGTTCGTCGGCCTGAACGGCGGACCGCATTTCACCTTCAACGAAGCCGTCTCTCTCATGATTCCGGTTTCCACGCAGGCCGAGGTGGAACGCCTTTCTGATGCGCTCTCGGCTGTGCCTGGAGCCGAGCAATGCGGCTGGGTCAAGGACCGCTTCGGCCTGTCCTGGCAGATCGTGCCGAGGCTGTTGCTTCCCCTGATCGCCGACCCTGATCCGCGTCGCGCCAAACGCGTCTTCGATGCCATGATGACCATGAAGCGCATCGACATCGCGGCCATCGAGCTGGCAGCAGCCAATTGAACCAGAAGGAGAAGAGCCATGACCTATATCGACGGATTTGTTGCCGCTGTGCCGACCGCCAACAAGGAAGCCTATCTCGATCACGCGCACAAAACCCATGTCTTGTTCAAGGAGAAGGGCGCGTTGCGGATCGTGGACGCCTGGGGGGATGACATACCCGACGGCAAAGTCACTGACTTCAAGCGCGCCGTACAAGCGAAAGACGGAGAAGCAATCATCTTCAGCTGGATCGAGTGGCCAGACAAGGCGACCCGCGACGCAGGCATGGCCGCGCTCATGAAGGACGAGCGCATGAGCGCAATCGAGATGCCGTTCGATGGACAGCGCGTGATCTATGGCGGCTTCGAGATGGCGCTGGAGACGTGACCGCGCTGCACCGATCTGGATGCAGTCGATCCGGCGGAATCCCCGATGAACAGCGCCAGCCCCGCGGTTGACCCGCGGGCCGTCTAAAGCATGCCATTTTTTGACGGAAACAATGGCACATCGTCCTGGACGGGCTTGACCCGTCCATCCACGTCTTCCTGCGGCCCATAAACGTGGATGGCCGCGTCAAGCGCGGCCATGACGTGTTTCCGTCGAGAAACGTCGTGCTCTAACAGGCTGCTGAAGAAGTCGCGACGATTCCGCTTGTCATGATGATTTGATCGGATTTCGGGATTTTGGCGGATGATTTCCCGGCATCGGATGCCGGGTTGCCTGCCATATCGGCCAAGAGATTGATCATGCCGGTGTTTCCT
>JANNFV010000245.1:0-2826 GCA_031380285.1 Hyphomicrobiales bacterium
AACTTCGCCACATCCTCCGGACGCTCCTTGGCGAAATCGGCCCGCACGATCAGCGCACCGGGGACGATGGCATCCGCATCACCGCCCGAGCAGAGGTACTTCGCGCTGGCCCGCTCCTCGAGCGTGTAGGTGTTGGGCGCCCAGACACCGGCGATGTCGCCGTTGTTCGAGGTGAGTGCCGTGATGATCTGCGCCTGGCCGAGGTTCACGAACTGCATGTCGTTGGCGGCCAATCCCATCTTCACCAGGCACTTGCGCGAGGCATAATCGACGGTGGAGTTGGTGGTCAGCAACAGGCGCTGGCCCTTGAGCGACGCGGGATTGGCCTTGATCGCGTCGAACTTGTCGCCGCGCACCATCATGGCGTTGGTCTTCGATTCGTCGTTGGTGATGCCGATGGTGAGGATGTTGAAGCGCACCGCGCCCAGCACCGCCGGGACCGAACCCGTGCCGCCCACATCCCAGGACTTGGAAGGGGCCGCCGCGATCTGCGGCGCACCTGCGGGGAATGTCGTGAAGTTGGGGGCCAGGCCCACATCCTTCCACCAGCCCTTCACGGTGGCGTAGTGGAACGGCAGCGCCCAGTAGAGCGACGGCTGATAGCTGACGCCGATGGGTGCTGGCGTCTGTGCCAGCGTGGGGGCGGCAGTTGCAAGCGCCGTGGCGAATGCAAGCCCTGCAAATAGTCGCTTTCCTGCGAACAGTCGTTTTCCTGCTAGAATTCTTGTCATGGTCGTCCTCCTCTGGTGGTTGGGTGTCGGGTTGGTCATGATGCCGCCCTCAGCGGCTCATTGCTTGTGCGTCTCGCGGCCACAGTATTGAGTGCGTCCCTCACGATGTCCGCAATCAGGTCGCATTCGCTGTCCGTCAGCGTCACCGGCGTGCGGATATCGCACAGCGTGGCCAGCACATGGTGGGTTGCATCGAGATCGCCCTGCGGACCGGCATAGCGCCAGTTGCGCGGTGCGCTGGTGAAGCCCGCCTGAAGCTGCGCCCCGAACCATTTGATCGGCAAACCGCGTTCGCGGGCCAGTGCCAGAAATGCCGTCATTTCCGCAGCGTCGAGGCCCAGGGCCGAAAACTGAACCGAAGTGGCG
The DNA here is from genome assembly GCA_031380285.1 of Hyphomicrobiales bacterium. GTDB lineage: Bacteria > Pseudomonadota > Alphaproteobacteria > Rhizobiales > Beijerinckiaceae > JADCCX01. The sequence continues at coordinate 1,098 of JANNFV010000245.1, forward strand.
GAATAGACCTGCCCGCCGGAGCGCTCGGGCACATGCGCGTGCTGTGACCGGCGCAGACCTGCCGCGATGCGGTCATGGATGACATTCCAGCGGGCCACGCGTCTTGGCAATTCCGCGAGTTGCGGGCGCAGCATGGCGGCGGCCAAGGCCGTCATGCGCATGCTGAAATTCGGGGTGTGCTCGCTGACGGCAGCCAGCGCCTCCGGCCCGGGCGAGCTGAGGTGCTGGCCGTGCAGCATGTAGCTGCCGGAATGCAGGATGGCACGGGCCGCCATGGCGTCGTCATCCAGCACCAGGAAGCCGCCTTCGCCCGCGTTCAGATGCTTGTAGGTCTGGGCGCTGAACGCTGCCGCGATGCCAAACGTGCCAATGGCTCGGCCCCTCCAGGAAGCGCACATCGCATGGGCGCAATCCTCGATGACCGCGATGCCGAGCGCATCCGCCACACCGATCACAGCATCCATGTCAGCCAGGTGCCCGCGCATGTGCGAGAGCAGCAGCACTTTGGCACCCGTTGCCATCGCCTTGCGCCGCAGATCGTCCGGATCGATCACGTAGTCCCGTCCGATCTCGACGATGACTGGCTTTGCGGCGGCATGCAGGATGGCGCCTGGCACGGGTGCCAGGGTGAAGCCATTGACGAGCACGGGATCGCCCGGCTGCACACCCGCCACCTTCAGCGCCAGGAATAGCACGCCCCCACCTGAGTTGACCGCGACGCAATAGCGACGCCCGGCGAAGGCCGCGAATTCCTGTTCCAGCAGCGAGACATCCAGCTGGTCCGCGCCCATCTCGCCATAGCGGAAGAGGCGTCCGGACCGCATCAATTCGACGGCCCGCGCGATGCCTGCCTCCGGGATCGGCTCCGGCTCGGTCAGGTCGCGGGTCAGCCGCTGGATGGGAGCACGTCCGACTTCAGACATGCTGGAAGTCCTTCTCCTCGCGCAGCGATTTCCAGATATGGGTCCGCAGGCGCACGAAGGATTCGAGGTCCATGACGTCTTCGATCCTGGCGAGCTTGTCCCAGCCTTCCCGTTCGCGCACGGACTTGATGTCGAGCACTTCCTTGATGCGTCCGGGGCGGCGCGTCATGATCGCCACCCGGTCCGCCAGATACACCGCCTCTTCCACCGCATGGGTGATGAACAGCACGGTGCGCGGGTTGCGGCGGGCCAGGCGCACGAGTTCTTCCTGCATCACCACGCGCGTCTGGGCATCGAGGGCACCGAAGGGCTCGTCCATCAGCAGCACTTCCGGATCCAGCACATAGGCCCGGGCAATGGCGACGCGCTGCTGCATGCCCCCCGATAGCTGGTGCGGAAAGGCATCGGCATGGCTGTCGAGGCTCATCAGCTTCAGCGCGCCCGCGATCAGCCTGTCACGCTCGTCCTTTGGCAGATCCTTGTTGCGCAGGCCGAGGTCGAGGTTCTCGCGCACCGTCTTCCAGGGAAAGAGCGCGAATTGCTGGAACACCACGGCGCGGTCTGGGCCGGGCGTGGTCACCACCTTGCCGTTGACCGCGACCTCGCCCGAGGACGCTGGTTCAAAACCAGCGACCATACGCAGGCATGTCGTCTTGCCGCAGCCCGACGGACCGACAATGGCGACGAACTCGCGGTCGGCGATCTCGAGGTTGATGTCGTCCAGCGCCTTCACGCCGCCCGTGCGTGGCCCGAAGACCTTGTCGACATGCTTGAAGCTGATCGAACCCATGGCGATACCCCTTACG
>JANNFV010000249.1:0-5189 GCA_031380285.1 Hyphomicrobiales bacterium
CCAGCAAAAGCGTTTGGCTTCCGAGCAATTGAAGACGTTGCGCCCGTCATTCCTCGGCATTGGCGCATTCTCGGGCTGCATCAACCTCTTGATGCTCACCGGTTCCATCTACATGCTGCAGGTGTATGACCGTGTTCTGACCAGCCGCAGCGTTCCCACGCTGATCGGCATTTCGCTGATCGTGCTGGTGGCTTTCATATTGCAGGGCTTTCTCGATACGATCCGCACGCGCATGCTGGCGCGGACTGGCGCTCAGTTCGACGAGGCGCTTTCTCCAACCATCTTCGACATGATGCGCAAGCTGCCGCTCAAGGGCGCGCGCAGCGATCAGTCCATGCAAGGCGTTCGTGATCTGGACACAGTTCGCAGTTTTCTGGGGGGCATGGGCCCGACAGCGTTCTTCGACATGCCTTTCATGCCAATTTTTTTCATTGGCTGCTTCCTGCTGCATCCCTCGCTTGGCGTGCTGGCGCTGATCGGCGGCGTGGTCATCATCGGCCTGACGCTGTGGACAGAGCGCCTGACCAAGAAGGGCACGCTGGCGCTGACAGCAACAGGTTCCGAACGCATGATGCTGGCAGAAGCCAGCCGTCGCAATGCCGAGGCACTGCAGGCCATGGGCATGGGCGCGATCTTCCAGGAGCGCTGGAGGCAGGTCAACTCCCGCTTTGTCGAGACTCAGCTGTCCGTATCAGACGCCAGCAACAGCATCGGTTCGGCAGCCAAGATCTTCCGCATGGCCTTCCAGTCCGCCGTGCTGGGTTTCGGTGCCTACCTCGTGATCCAGCAGCAGATGTCCCCCGGCTCCATGATCGCGGCGTCCATCCTGACGTCACGTGCACTGGCCCCCATCGAGACCGCCGTTGCCCACTGGAAAGGCTTTGTCGCCTCGCGTCAGTCCGTCGGTCGGCTCAACGAGCTGATGGCCCATGCGGCCGCAGAGCCGGAGCGCACGGAACTGCCTGAACCCAAACTCCAGTTCACGGCGGATGACCTCGCGGTGGGTATTCCAGGACGGCAGTCGCCTGTTGTGATGGGAGCCAACCTGAAGCTGAACGGTGGCGAGGGGCTCTTGCTCATTGGCCCGAGCGGCAGCGGAAAATCCACGCTGGTCCGGTCGCTGGCCGGTGTCTGGCCCGTCATGCGTGGCAGCGTGCGCCTCGATGGTGCGGCGCTCGACCAGTGGGATCCCCAGCAGCTTGGCCGTCATGTCGGCTACATGCCGCAGGATGTGGAGCTGTTCGAGGGCACGATTGCAGAGAACATTGCCCGCTTCAATCCGGATGCGAATGATGACGAAATCGTCGCCGCCGCGAAAGCTGCCGGTGCCCACGACCTGATCCTCAAGTTTGGCGCAGGCTACGACACGCGCCTGGGTGAATCCGGCATGACGCTGTCTGGCGGCCAGCGCCAGCGCGTCGGCCTGGCCCGCGCCATGTTCCGCGATCCCTTCCTGCTGATCCTCGACGAGCCGAATTCCAACCTCGACGCCGATGGCGAAACCGCTCTGGTCGAAGCCGTATCGGCCATCCGCGCCCGCGGGGGTGTCGTGATCATCGTCTCGCACAAGACCAGCCTGATGAATGTCATGGACTATGTCGGGCGCGTGCATGATGGCCGTTTGCAGATCATTACCCGCGATGAGTATCGCCAGAACCTGATGAAGGCCGCGCAAGCTTCGCAGCCCGTTCATACGCCTCAGGGGCAGGCTGCGGCTGTGCGCAGCGCACCGCATCCCTTTGGGCAACAGCCGAACAAAGGGCCGAATGTCCAGCAGCAGGTTGCCCTGCTTCAGGCCGCGACAACCAGTCAGTTCCCAGCGGGCAAGACCGGTTCGGGCAAGGGAGAATAATCATGGTGATCGAGCAGAAGCCTTCGGTTTTCTCCACATCCATGCGCCGGACGTTCATGGCCGGGGTTGCGTCCCTGGCCTTGTTCGGCGGCACGGTTGGCTTGTGGGCTGCGATGTCGCCGCTGGCAGGCGCTGTCGTGGCTCCCGGACAGTTCGTGGTGGATACCAACGTCAAGAAGATCCAACACCAGAGTGGTGGCATCGTGGCTGTCCTGCCGGTGCGCGAAGGGCAGCGCGTCAAGGCGGGCGATCTGGTCCTGCAACTGGACGAGACGCTGACAAGGGCTAACCTGCAGGTGCTGGTCAAGCAACTCGACGAGATCATGGCCCGCCAGTCCCGCCTCGAAGCCGAGCGCAATGGCGGCGACATGGTGCTGGCACCCGAGTTGCAGGCGCGCATGGGTTTTGCGGATGTGGCGAAATCGGTGGCGGATGAAATGCGCCTGCTCGAGACGCGCCGCTCGCAGCGCGAGGGGCAGAGGCAGCAACTTGGCAAGCGCGTGGAGCAATTGGGCGAAGAAATCGTCGGCATCAACGCCCAGACCGTGTCTCGCGACGACCAGATTCGCCTGCTGGCCCAGGAACTGGATGGCCTGCGCGACCTGTTCAAGCGCAACCTTGTGCCGATGACCCGCATCATGCCGCTGGAGCGCGAAGCTGCCAACATGGTGGGCCAGAAGGGGCAGTTGATCGCCCAGAGGGCCCAGACCGAGGGCAAGATATCGGAAATCCGCGTGCAATTGCTGCAGCTCGACATCGACATGCAGACCGAGACAGGCAAGGAACTGCGCGAGCTGCAGGCCTAGACATCGGAACTGATCGAGCGCAAGGTTGCTGCCGAAGACCAGTTGAAGCGGGTCGATATCCGCTCACCGATCGATGGCTACATTCACCAGTTGAATGTCCACACCGTGGGTGGTGTCATCTCGCCGGCCGAGCCCGCCATGATGATCGTTCCGGAGAACGAAGCCCTTCTGATCGAAGCCCGGGTTGCACCGACCGACATTGATCAGCTGCATCACGGCCAGAAGGCCGTGGTCAAGGTGCAGGCCGGCAACCAGCGTGTGACGCCGGAACTCACGGGCTCGATCTCGCGCATCGCCGCCGATGTGACGCGCGAGCAGCAGACGGGCCAGGTGTATTATCTGGTGCGTGTGTCGCTGCCTGCCTCCGAGGTGGCCAAGCTGAGCGATCTCAAGATCATGTCGGGCATGATGGCGGAAGCCTATATCCAGACGACCGAACGCACCCCGTTCGAGTACATGATGAAGCCGCTGAAGGATCAGTTCAACCGCGCCTTCCGCGAGCGCTGACCGCAGGTTCAGCCCCCGCATTGCAAGTTTCCGCCTGACACCTTAACTCAGGCGGCATGTCGGACGTTCTTTACAGCCTCGCCAATCCGCAGCGCTTCAGCCGCTGGGCCGACCGCCTGTTGCCATGGCTGGCAGCCGCGACGCTGCTGGCCCTGCTGATCGGCCAGTATGGCGCGTGGTTCGTTGCCCCGCCCGATTACCAGCAGGGCGAGACGATCCGCATCAAATATGTGCATGTGCCTGCGGCCTGGATGGCGATGTTTGCCTGGATCATGATGTCGATCTCGGCGCTGGGCACGCTGATCTTCCGCCATCCCCTGGCCGATGTCGCGCAAAAGGCTGCTGCCCCCATCGGCGCGGCATTCTGTGCGATTTGCCTGATCACCGGATCGCTGTGGGGCAAGCCCATGTGGGGGACGTGGTGGGTGTGGGACGCGCGCCTCACCTCCATGCTCGTGCTGCTCCTGATGTATTGTGGCGTGATGGCGCTGTGGCGCGCCATCGATGACCAGGGCCAGGCAGCCAGGGCCGTTTCCATCGTCACGCTGGTCGGTGCCATCAACATCCCGATCATTAAATTCTCCGTGGAATGGTGGAACACGCTGCACCAGCCCGCCTCCGTGCTGCGCCTCGATGGGCCGACGATCCATGCGTCCATGCTCTGGCCCCTGCTTGTCATGGGGCTGGGCGCGGGCCTGCTGTTTGCGACGCTGATGGTGCTGCGCATGCGCACGGAACTGATGGAGCGTCGCCTGCGCCGCCTCGCTCTCAATGCGGTGCAGGACAGCCGATGATCGAGCTTGGACGTCACGGCGGTTTCATCCTCGCGAGCTACGCCGTCACCCTGGTGATCCTGGGCGGTTTCGTGTGGCATTGCGTGCGCCGCTATAGAGATGCCAGGCGCCGTTTTGGCGAGCAGCGGGAGCCCGACAATGGCTGACGCGACGCCAAACACGCGCCGGTCCCTCCTTGTCCTGCTGCCGCTCCTGATTTTTGCTGCGATGGCGGGCCTTTTCCTCACGGGCCTGTTTGGCGGCAGCGGCAACCGCCTGCCTTCCACCATGATTGGTCGCCCTTCGCCGGATATTGTCCTGCCCGCGCTGGCGGGCCTGAGTGACAGTGGCGGCGTGGCCATTCCCGGTTTCGGAGCCGATGACCTGCGCAAGGGTGGCGTGTCGCTCGTCAATGTCTTCGCATCATGGTGTGCGCCCTGCCATGCCGAACATCCGCTGCTGATGGAACTGTCCAGGGACAAGCGCTTGCGCATCATGGGCATCAACCAGAAGGACACGCCGGAGAACGCCCGGCGATTCCTGGGGTCCAAGGGCAATCCCTATGCGGCTGTCGGTGTCGATCCCAATGGACGCGCCTCCATCGAATGGGGCGTCTATGGCGTGCCGGAAACCTTCATCGTGAGGGGCGATGGCAGCATCGCCTTCAAGCTGGTGGGGCCGCTGACGGAGGCCAATCTTCCAGGATTCAAGGCCGAGATCGAGAAGGCGCTGAGATAGGCAGATGCCCAGAGCCGTTTCCCAGGAGCGCTTTCGCTGGTCACTCTGGCCGATTTCGGTGGGATGGCTGCTGGCGCTGTGGCTGGCCTGGCATGGAGCCAGCGATCTTGGCCTGCTTCTCAAGGGCAAGCCGGTGTTCCGGGGCTTTGTCTTCGGCTGGCTCGAATCCCTGCCAATCGGACTTCAGATCGCCATCGCCGCAGCGCAGATCGGCCTGATCGGCCTGGCGATGCCCTCCTTCATCGGCTTTCTCAGCCGCCGCACATTGTTGACCATCGGCGACACTGGCCTGACCTTCGACCGCTGGATCGGCTGGAAGCGGGTGGAATGGTCCGAGATTGCGGCGCTGGAATTCTCGTTCGGCGATGCGGTCTTCTCGCTGCGCGACATGGGCAAGCTTTCAACGCTGCGCTTCCGCCCCTGGACCATCGGGCTGGATTCCGAGGGATTCCGAGCCCTTGTCGAACGACATCAGCCGCGCCTCACGCCGGACGAGGATGAAGGTCAGCCCTG
>JANNFV010000272.1:0-4403 GCA_031380285.1 Hyphomicrobiales bacterium
AGTTGCAGGTCCGATCCTGCCGATGTCGCGGTTTCGCGCGGATCGATGTTGACGATGATGGCACCGCGCCGTTCCCGCGCCAGTTGCATCCGCTGGAACAGCACGGGATGGCACCACGCGGCATTGGAGCCGACGAGCACGATCAGATCGGCTTCCTCAAGGTCTGCGTAGTTGTTGGGCACCGTATCCGAGCCAAAGGCACGCCGATGTCCCGCAACGGATGACGCCATGCACAACCGGCTGTTGGTGTCGACATGGCCGGTACCAATGAAGCCCTTGGCGAATTTGTTGGCGACGTAATAATCCTCGGTCAGCATCTGCCCCGAAAGATAGAAGCCGACGGCTCCCGGCCCGTGTTTGTCGATCACATCCTGCAGGCCCTCGGCCACGTAGCGCACGGCACGAGACCAGGTCGAGCGCTGGCCATGCACCATGGGATGCAGCAACCGCCCGTCGAGCCCCAGCGTTTCGCCCAGGGCCGAACCCTTCACGCATAACCGTCCGAAATTGGCAGGATGCGCTTCGTCGCCCTTGACTGTTGCACCGCCCAGGCCATCGGGCGTGACAGCCACGCCGCAGCCGACGCCGCAATAGGGACAGGTCGTGAGAATGGCTTCGGTCATGCTCACGCCGCTTTGGGCAAAGCCGCTTCCGCGAAACCGCGCCCATGCAGCAGCGTGCGCCGCATAGCACGGATGTCGATGTTTCGGCGGATCAGGTCGAGATACCACAAGCCGTCATCGGCATTGCCCACGAGGACACAGCCCGTCAGTTGATCGCCATTGAACACCAGCTTGCGATAGACCCCGGCTTTGCGATCCTCCAGCACAGCACATTGCGTGCCCGGTCCGCCCAGGAAATCACCGGCGGAAAACACCGGAACGCCCGATACCTTGAGGTTGGTGGACAGCACCATGCCCTCGAAATTCGGAGGCTCGCCAGCGAGACGCCGGGCGAGGATTTCGGCCTGTGCATAGGCAGGCTCGACCAGGCCGTAAGCTGTGCCGCGATGCTCGGCACACTCTCCGATGGCGTAGAACCCAGGCCGATTGCTCATCATGCCATCATCGACGACAATGCCGCGGTTGACGGCCAGCCCTGCCTCCTTCGCCAGCGCCGCCGAAGGGCGAATGCCCACTGCGAAGATCACGATATCCGCCTCCAGCAGGCCGCCATCAGCGAAGCGCAGGCCCTGGACTGCGCTCTCCCCTGCAACAGCTTTGGTGGAGCAGTTGAGCCGCACCGCGATGCCCTTGCGCTCCAGTTGACGCTTCAGGATGGCCGCCGCCTGCGCATCAAGCTGGCGTTCCATCAGCCGATCCATCACATGCACGAGCGTCTCCTTGCCGCCGCGCTTGGCGATGCCGTAAGCCGCCTCGATGCCCAGCAACCCGCCACCGATCACCGCCACGCGACGCGCCTTGCGGATCGCTTCATCCATCACCGCGATGTCGCGCAGATCACGGAATGTCATGACGCCGGGCAGATCGGCACCGGGCATCGGCAGGCGAATGGGATCGGATCCTGTGGCGAGCACGCAGCGGTCGAAAGTCAGCGTTTCACCCGTGTCGAGGCGTGCCGTGCGAGCCAGAGCATCGAGCGCCGTCACGACAACGCCGGTGCGCAACGTGATGCCCTGCGCCTCGTACCATTCGCGCGGCTTCATCTCGATGTCGGTCGGCGTCACGTCCTGAGCCAGCAATGCCGACAGCAGGACGCGGTTATACGCCGCCTCCGTTTCCGCGCCGACAAGGGTGATTGCAAACTGCTCAGGCGAAAGCCGCGTCAGGGTTTCGAGAAACCTGACGCTGGCCATGCCGTTGCCGATCACCAGGATGCGTTCCCGGACAGGTGCAGTCATTGCGGCCATCCCCTGGTCAAACCGCAGCGCGCTTGATCTTGAGGCCCTTGAGGTAGCCCATCGGATCAGCCGGATCGAACTTCATGCCATCGAAGAAGGTTTCAATGCCACGGGAGTTGCCGGTTGGCGCATTGGCAAGTCCAAGGGTCTTGGCCGCATCCGACCACAGGTCGGAGCGCGTCGTCTTGTCCACCAGCGCCTTGACGTCGGTGGTCAGCGGCAGCCGACCCCAGCGCATGTTTTCCGTGATGAACCAGGTGTCGAGGCTCTTCCAGGGATAGGAAACCTCGCCCTTCTCGCCCCAGAATTTCATGGCGAGCTTGGGGTCCGTGACCTTGCGACCATTGCCGTAATTGATCTCGCCCTTGATGCGACCGATGATGTCGGCGACCGGCACGTTGAACCATTGGCGGCGGCTGACGATCTCCGCCATTTCCTGCTTGTTCTCGGCCTTCTCGCACCACATTTGCGCTTCCATCACAGCCATCATCATGGCGCGGGTGGCGATCGGGTTCCTGTCCACGAAGTCGGCACGCATGCCCAGCACCTTCTCGGGATGGCCATTCCACAATTCGCCCGTGGTCAGCGCGGTGTAGCCGATGTTCTGGTTCACCAGTTGCTCGTTCCACGGCTCGCCCACGCAGAAGCAATCCATGTTGCCGACCTTCATGTTTGCCACCATCTGCGGCGGAGGCACGGTGATGGTCTTGATCTCGTTGTCGGGATCGATGCCGCCAGCGGCGAGCCAGTAGCGGATCCACAGGTCATGCGTGCCGCCGGGGAAGGTCATGGCCGCCGTCAGATCCTTGCCCGAGGCTTTCTTGCGGGCGAAGGCCTCCTTCAACGGTGAAGAATCCTTCTGGATGTTCAGATCCTTGTACTCGTTGGAGACCGAGATGCCCTGGCAATCATTGTTGAGGTTCATCAGGTTGTACATCGGCAGCGGCTGGTTGTTCTGCATCACCGTACCGAGCGTGTACATGTGCACCTTGGGACGCAGGATATGGCCGCCGTCGATGCCATTGCTGGCCAGACCCAGCGCCATGTTGTCCCGCGTCGCCCCCCAGGACGCCTGCTTGGCAATATCCATGGCAGGCAGGCCGTGCTTCGCAAAATATCCCTTTTCCTGCGCGATGATCAGTGGCGCGGCATCCGTCAGCGCGATGTAGCCGAGCTTGGTGCCTTTGACCTCGGGGCCCGCACCTTGCGCAAAGGCTCCCGATGGAAACATCGTCCGGATGCTGGCCAGAACACCTGTCGTCGCGGCAACACCCTTGAGAACCGCCCTGCGATGCGTGGAACCCTTTGAACCAACGCCAAACCCTGCATCAACGTCCGGTGTCTTGCTCGAAATCATCTGTTCCGCCTTTTTCTCACGTGATGGTGAGGCTGGCCACAGATACGAAGATATCGCGCCTGCGCTGTGCCCACGCTCTCGTTACCAAGTTCCATGCCAAGCATGGGGATGCGCGAATTCTCGGCGCTGGCAGGCGCAGTTGCCCATTTCAGGGCTGATCCAGCGGATGATTTGCATAAATCCTGTGCGCTTTATGGCGCACTGCACAAAAAGAGATCGTGCATGCGAAGGCGGACGACTTTGGGCCAAATTGCCGCGCCTTGGTTAAGCAACCCTGCTCCAGATCAATCCAGTCCAGAGCAAACCTTTTGGCGTTGGTTGGCAATGTTTAGAACGAATCGTCGATTCCGATTTGGTTAAACATGCGATCCAGCATCTTGATAACACTTCAAAGGATAGAAGCTGACGGAACGGAACTGCCCTCACTGGCCACAAGAGCCAAGAAGAAGGCGGAACGTATCAGTCGATGGAGACGATCACATGCCGGTTATCCTGAACGTGCTGGGCACGAATGGAGCGGACACGCTGAAGAGTACGGGCGCCGTCGAGGTCATCGACGGCGGTGCAGGCATCGACAAGCTGCTGTTCGATGAAGGCAAGCAAGGCGTCACGGTCAATCTGAAGACCGGGACACTCACCGACACCTTCGGCAACAAGGAAACGGTTTCGAACATCGAGATCGTCATCGGAACCTCGATGGACGACAAGATCACCGGTTCCGACCTTACGGATTACCTCGTTGGCGGCGGCGGCAACGACACGCTTTCGGGCGGGGCGGGGCAGGACGAGCTCTATGGCGGTTCCGGCAATGACTCGCTCAGCGGCGGCAGTGGTTCCGATTACTTTGTTGGCGGCTCGGGTGCCGATACCATCAACGGCGGCTCCGGTTTCGACCTCGTGGATTATACTGACGAGGGCGGCACGAAGGGCGTTTCGGTCAACCTGACGACAAACCTTGCGACCGACACCTATGGCGACACCGATACGTTCATCGGTATCGAAAGGGTGCGCGGATCGGACCAGGCGGATCAGTTCCTGGGCAACAGCAGCGCCAACATGTTCGAAGGCTTCGGCGGCAACGATGTGCTGGATGGCCAGGGTGGAGACGACATCCTGCGTGGGGGCTTTGGTGACGACACGCTTCTTGGCGGATCGGGCGCTGACATGCTGGCCGGTGGTCGCGGC
>JANNFV010000282.1:0-3352 GCA_031380285.1 Hyphomicrobiales bacterium
ATCACACCGCGCTTCTGGGCGTCGATGTCTGGGAGCACGCCTATTATCTCGATTACCAGAACCGCCGGGCCGATCACGTCAAGGCCGTGCTGGACACGCTGGTCAACTGGAGCGTGGTGGGCGAGCGCCTGAAGGTGTGAGGTGCTCTGCCTTGCTTCTCCCTTGGGAGAAGCTGTCATGCGCAGCATGACTGATGGGGGAGAAACGCCTACGTTGGTGGCTCTACCTCATCCGACCGGCTCCGCCGGCCACCTTCTCCCGAGGGAGAAGGAAGGGATCAGCCCCGCGTTTCGGTCGTGAAGACCTTCTGTGCCACGACCCATTGGCCGTCGAGTTTCACGAAACTCAGGATATCCGTGAAGTAGCGCGGCGGGATCTGGCACTTCACCTTCACATGGGCCAGCGTCTCGCTGATCAGATCAAGCGACAGGATATGATCCTCGCGAGCGAGACCTCTTGCTTTGGACGATGGCCGCTTGCGGACCCAGTCCAGCCATTCGTCGCGCGGCATCACTTTCAACTCATTCTCGGCAACGTGGGTCAGCGCTGAGCTTGGCAGAAACACCGTCGCGATCTTGTCGGCATCCCCCTCGTAAAGCCCGTCGAAATAGGTCTGTGTCGCGGCCCGTATCGCGGTGATCTCTGCATTGGCGTCCATCATCACACCCCCAGCATCAGCTTGAGATTCTGCACGGCTGCACCCGATGCGCCCTTGCCGAGATTGTCGAGCTTGGCGACGAGTACGGCCTGCCGGTGCTTGTCGCTGGCGAAAACGCGCAGTTCGAGCATGTTCGTTCCATTGAGACTTTCGGGTTCAAGCTTGCCGCCTTCCGCCTTGATGCCATCGGCATCGATGACTTTCACGAATTCCGAGCCGCGATAGTGGTTCACCAGCGCCGCCGAAAGATCGGCCCCCGTTGGCTTGCCCGGCAAGGAATCCAGATGCAGCGGCACGCTCACCAGCATGCCTTGCCGGAAATTGCCGACGGACGGCACGAAAATCGGGCGTGTCGTCAGCCCGGCGTATTTCATCGTTTCCGGCACGTGCTTGTGCTCCAGGCCAAGCCCGTAGAGTTCGAACGAGGGAGCGATGCCCGCGTCATACCCCTCGATCATCTGCCGCCCACCGCCGGAGTAGCCTGATACGGCATTGATGCTCACCGGAAACGCCGAGGGGATCAGCCCGGCATCCACCAGCGGCCGGAGCAGGGCGATGGCTCCGGTGGGATAGCAGCCGGGATTGGAAACGCGCGACGCCAGCCTGATCGCCTGGGCCTGACCGGGGGACATCTCCGCGAAACCAAAGGTCCAGTCCTCCGCCACGCGATGCGCCGTGGAGGCATCCAGAATGCGTGGCGCATCCTTGCCGAGTTCAGCGGCCATGGCGGTCGCTTCCCGGGCGTGATCGTCATGCAGGCACAGGATGATCAGGTCTGCCGCAGCCATCATCGCCTTGCGAGCGCCTGCATCCTTGCGCAGTGCAGGATCGATGCTCAGCACCTTCACGCTGTCCATGCCAGCCAGACGCTCACGGATCTGCAGGCCAGTGGTGCCCGCTTCACCGTCGATGAAGATCGACGGGAGCTTGCCCTTGAACTGGAACGCGCTGGGAGAGGACATCTGGTTCATCGGAGGGTTCCTGGAGTTGGGAAACGTCTGGAAGGTTTGGAAAGGTCTGCACCGAGCAATAAAAAACCGCGCTTGTGAGGCGCGGTGATGACGGCATTCGCGAGAGGCGAAAAGACGTTACGCGCCAGCAAGGCTCGTGGGCAGTCGTCGGGCGCGGATGGTCGACATGGTCATGAGTTTGCGATGACAGAAGTGTGCGCAGGTGTCAAGAATCCGCGCTTCGTTGTGATGCGACTTGATGTTCAGCCAGACTCTCTTGAATCTGAATCTGAACTGCATCTCCCCAGTCCAAGCACTTGTAGCGCTTGAACAATGTCTTGTTCCTGTGCGCTGCCGATTGCATCTGCAGGCCGTCAAGGCCGCAAACCGGCAGTGCCACCTCGGCCTTGGTTTCGACCGGCCTTCCAACAACGCGATGACTCATGCGGGCCTGCGGTGGCTGGCGCGTCAACACGAGATAGGCATAGGGCTCGTCTTCGTAGGGCTTTTCGCCCCCCTTGAGCATCCGGTGATCACGGCTGCGCTGGACCCGGGCAAAAAACCGGCACCAGCGGTCTCCGGCCATCGGGCAGGGTGCTTCATGGGTGCAAGGCGCCGCGACATATGCGCCTTCGCTGATCAAGGCGTTGCGCACAGACTTCAAACGGGCAAAGCCATCCGGCGTGCCGGGTTCGACCAGCACGAGGGCATGCCGCGTGGCCTGCCAGAGCGCTGGGACCAGCACAGCCAGTTGCGCCGCCCCAAGCTCGGCCAGGACATAGCTGCCGATCACAAGATCGGCGGGATCGGCTGCCAAGGCACGTGACACATCTTGGTCCAGAATGCGCACGTCCTTTCCAGACAGAGCTTCGCCCGCGAGGGTCTTGGCCAGCTCAAGAAAAGGCCCATTGCGATCCAGCAAGGCAAAGTTGGCAAGCCCTGCAAACACCTCTGCCGCGGCGAAACTGGCGGTGCCAGGACCGCAGCCGATGTCCAGTACGGAGCGGGGCGAAAAATCAGCCTGCACGGAGACCAGTTCGCGAAGGACCTGCAACGTCGCGGCATAGGTCGCGGGCATCCGCGCCAAGGCATAGGCCAAGGCATCATCGGCGGTCAGCAGAGACTGGCTGGAGTTGCGTCGCGCCTGATATGTCGCCGAGATTGCCGCAGAGCGCCGGGCAAGATCGCTGCGACCGCGCCCTTGCGCCAGCGCCTGGAGGGCCGCACGCAGCGGTCCGGGCAGCAGGCTCATTGCAGCAGGCTCATCTCAGGCAATCAGCTCGGCGGCAGTGGCGCGAGGAAGTTGGAGGCCCGGAACAACTGCTTCAGAATGGTGATGTCCTCGCCGCCCGATGGCGTGGTGCGGCTGATGAAATCGAACAGCTGCCCGTCCTGGATGCCGAAATTGGCGACACGCGTCACCTTGTTCTTCGGGTCGAGATAGATCGCGACCACGCGCTGGTCCTGCAGGTTTTCCTTCATGAAGGCGAAACGGCGACCCAGGCGCTGCGAGACGTAATAATAGGTCTTGCTGCCGACCGTGGACACCGTCGATGGCGTGCCGAGCACCAGGAGCACCTGTTCTGCCGATGCGCCCGGCTTGATCTGATCCAGCGCCCGGTCATCCTGCTGCCAGCCCCGGCTGATGACTTCGCCCTCGCAGGCGGCCAGGCCGAGCGAAAGACCAACAACCGCCGCCAGGGCGCTGCGCTTCGCAATTTTCGAAAGGGTCATGAAAAGCAAA
>JANNFV010000290.1:0-1827 GCA_031380285.1 Hyphomicrobiales bacterium
GGAGCGCAATCTCGTGGACGGGATCGCCGTTGAAAGTGCCGATCGATGTGATTTGTGTCATCGTGTCCTCAAGACCTCACCCTGAGCTTGTCGAAGGGCCGAGGGCGGTGGTTGGGAAAATGGCTGGATCATCCTTCGACAGGCTCAGGATGAGGTCTTGGATGTTGCGGACAGACAATCGGTCCTGGCCCACGACAATGCTGAATTCGCGGGAAAAGCCTCGAAACGAACTGTCCCATGATTGACAGGCTTCAAGCCTGCTCTATGTGACTTCACATAGACAAATCCCTGCGGGAGAGTTTGTCGGTATCACAGCCGACAACGCCGAAGGCGCAACCGCCCCGGAAACGCTCAGGCCCACGGACCGCAGGATCGATGCCCCTTCACGGGGTATCTGTGTCACTCTGGAAAGCAGCGGATCCGCAAGGGTCAGCTCACCGACGGAGTAAGCGCCCGGCCCTGGCCTGGCGTGAAATCTCTCAGGTCCAGCGACAGAGGGGGCGTCGGCAGGCAACTTGCCTGTGCGATGTCCTGTGTTCTGTCTCTGGTGGTGACCCATGGCCGAAACGGCTTCCGATCAGCCCTTGCTGCAAACACCTCTTCACCACGCGCATGTCGCAGCGGGCGGCAAGATGGTGGGTTTCGCGGGCTATGACATGCCTGTTCAGTATCCGCTCGGCATCATGGGTGAGCACAACTGGACGCGCGAGAGTGCGGGCCTGTTCGACGTGTCACACATGGGCCAAGCCTATCTCGTGGCAGCCGATGGCAGCCATGAGACCGTGGCAAAGGCACTGGAAACACTGATTCCAGCCGATATTCTCCATCTCGAGCCGGGACAGCAGCGCTATTCGCAGCTCCTGAACACCGACGGCGGCATTCTCGATGATCTCATGGTGACGCGCCATGCGGATCCCGCCAATGCAGGCGCCTTGATCCTCGTGGTCAACGCGGGCTGCAAGGAGCAGGACTACGCGCATCTCGCGGCCCATCTGCCCAAGGGCGTTGTGGTGAAGCGCCGTGACGACCAGGCCCTGCTGGCACTCCAGGGGCCAAAGGCGGCCTCGGTGCTGGCGGTCCACGCCGCCGAAGTCATGACCATGCCCTTCATGACAGCCCGCGACATCATGATCGAGGGCGTCCATGCCTATGTCTCGCGCTCGGGCTACACCGGCGAAGACGGCTACGAAATCTCGATCAAGGCGGAAGATGCGGGACGCATCTGGGGTGCGCTGCTCGCCGATGACAGGGTGAAGCCCATCGGCCTTGGCGCCCGCGATTCGCTCCGGCTTGAAGCGGGTCTCTGTCTTTACGGCCACGACATCGACACCACCACGTCGCCCATCGAAGGGGCTCTCGCCTGGTCGATCCAGAAGCGGCGGCGCGAGGAAGGCGGCTTTCCGGGTGCTGAGCGCATTCAGCAGGAACTGCGCGAGGGGACAAAACGCCTCCGTGTCGGCATCCAGCCCGAGGGCCGCCAGCCCGCCCGCGAAGGCGCGGAAATCATGGCCGGTGGCCGCGAGATCGGTGTGGTCACGTCAGGCGGCTTCGGCCCCAGCGTGAACGGCCCCGTCGGCATGGGCTACGTCGAGAAAGCTTTCGCCACACCGGGCACGGCAGTGACGCTGTTGGTGCGCGGCAAGGAACTGCCCGCACAGGTCACCAAGTTGCCATTCGTCCCCAACCGTTTCTATCGCGCGCCGAAAGCCTGAGGAGCCAACCATGACCACGAAATACACCAAGGACCACGAATACATCCGCATCGAGGGCGATCTCGGTGTTGTCGGCATCACGGATTACGCGCAGCAGCAACTGGGCGACGTGGTG
>JANNFV010000321.1:0-1727 GCA_031380285.1 Hyphomicrobiales bacterium
CGGGCGAGAATATCCTTCACCAGTTTGGTGGAGATGGAATCGGCGCGACCAGATGATGTGATCGCCAGAATGGACTTCGGCATGCGTTGCTCCTGCAGGAATTGCAGATTGGCATATCGGAGCAATGTC
The DNA here is from genome assembly GCA_031380285.1 of Hyphomicrobiales bacterium. Classification (GTDB taxonomy): domain Bacteria; phylum Pseudomonadota; class Alphaproteobacteria; order Rhizobiales; family Beijerinckiaceae; genus JADCCX01. The sequence continues at coordinate 130 of JANNFV010000321.1, forward strand.
ATAATCGCGCAAGGGGTCGATTGATTGCGTTCATGCAAAATCGACTTTGGTCAAAGCATCCGTGCGATCAGTAACCGTAGGCATAGTTGTAGTTGATCGTCACGCACCCCGTGCTGCCAAAGCGCTCGGCGCAGAACTTGATCATCGCCCTGTCATTCGGAGGCTTCTTCGGACTGGGTGTGTAGAGGATTGAATTGGCCTCGTAGATGAACTGGAACTTGCCGGTTTCCGGTCGCTTGATGATCGAGATTTCCTTGATCTTGCCCAGCGATTCCCACGCTGCGATCTGGCAGTTGCCACCATCCAGCACGGTGATCGTCATGTTGAAGACGGGATTGTCCTTGATATCCCAGAAGAAGGGTGCGTCGCTGCGCGTGCTGCAGAACGCCTGAGCTTGCCCTGCCGCAAGCAGTGGAAATGTAGCCAATGCTGCAGTTTTCATCCATGTCCCAAGCATATGAGCCTCACTGTGTTCAACCGAGTCCAACGATAGCGCGCTTGCCGCGATGCGCAAGCATCCGGCTTCGGGCGTTTCTCACCCTTGTGAGGGTTTGCGCCCTATCGGCACGGCACGTATAGCTTATGCCCTATCACCGGAAACCACCCATGACCGCAAGCCCTCCGCTCCCCTCCGTCCTCATCGCCAACCGGGGCGAAATCGCCTGCCGCGTCATCCGCACGGCGAAGCGGCTGGGCATGCGCACCATCGCTGTCTATTCCGAAGCAGATGCTCAAGCTCCGCATGTCACGCAGGCGGATGAGGCCTATTGCATCGGGCCTGCTCCGGCGCGCGACAGCTATCTGCGCGGTGATGTGATTCTGGAGGTCGCGAAGAAGGCCAAGGCGGCCTGCGTGCATCCGGGCTACGGATTTCTCTCCGAAAACACGGGCTTCGCGGCGGCCTGCGCGGAAGCGGGCATCGTCTTCGTCGGCCCGCCCTCCTCTGCCATCGAGGCCATGGGCCTGAAGGATGCGTCCAAGACGCTGGTGGAGAAAGCGGGCGTTCCTGTCGTGCCGGGCTATCACGGCAGCAATCAGGATCCGGCATTCCTCAAGGAGAAGGCCTATTCCATCGGTTACCCCGTGCTGATCAAGGCGGTCGCGGGCGGCGGCGGCAAGGGCATGAAGCGGGTGGACAAGCACGCCGAATTCGAGGAGGCGCTGGCCTCCGCCAAGCGCGAGGGCAAGAATTCCTTCGGCGATGACCGCGTGCTGATCGAGAAATATGTGACAGCGCCGCGCCACGTCGAAATCCAGATCTTCGGCGACAGCCATGGCAATGTGGTGCATCTGTTCGAACGCGATTGCTCGGCCCAGCGCCGCCACCAGAAGGTGATCGAGGAAGCGCCCGCGCCGGGCATGACCGAGGAGGTCCGCGCGGCCATGGGCAAGGCGGCGGTCGATGCGGCCAAGGCGGTGGGTTATGTCGGCGCGGGAACAGTGGAGTTCATCGCGGATGGCTCGCGCGGGCTGCGCATCGACGGGTTCTATTTCATGGAGATGAACACCCGGCTGCAGGTGGAGCATCCGGTCACCGAGATGATCACCGGGCTTGATCTGGTGGAGCTGCAGTTCCGCGTGGCGGCAGGCGAGCCGCT